>JAFGJZ010000013.1 GCA_016928815.1 Spirochaetota bacterium | reverse complement strand
TGAAATAGAAATATACAATTATACCTGGCACCATGTGCTATCCGGATACAATAAAAATTACTTCAGGATTATAAAAGTTTCCGTAACTCCTCAAGCTGGCGGTCGATATCATAAATTGACGTTCCGCCGAAAGAAATTTTCCTGTCTGTTGAACTTTCAGGATTTACATAATCCAGAACATCCTCCTGGAATACTTCTGAATATTTCTGAAAATCAGAAAATTTCATTTTGAAAAAATCAATATTATTCTTTTCGCAATCACCTACTATGGTACCTATAATTTCATGCGCCTCCCGAAACGGTACGCCTTTCTGTGACAGATAATCAGCAAGATCAGTTGCCGTTGAAAAATTTGAGTAAACCGCATCTCTCATTTTATCTTTTTTTACAGTTATATCCTTCATCATTTCAATCATACCTTCCAACGAAAGCAAAACAGTATCCACACTGTCAAATAAGGATTCTTTATCTTCCTGAAGGTCACGGTTATATGTCATTGGAAGACCTTTTAAAACAGTCAGCAGTGAAACAAGATTACCGTTAAGCCGGCCCGTTTTCCCCCGGATTATTTCTGCAAGATCTGGATTTTTTTTCTGAGGCATAATTGATGATCCGGTAGTAACCTTGTCCGAAAGACGGATAAAATCAAACTGTGAAGATGACCACAATACAAGTTCTTCACAGAATCTGGACAAATGCGTGCCAAGAACAGATGCAAAATATAAAAAATCCAGCATGTAATCCCTGTCGGAAACAGTATCCATGGAATTTTGAGTTATATTCCCGAATTCCAGTTTCTGCTGCATAAAGTGTCTGTCATTCCCGTAATTTACGCCTGCAAGAGCCCCCACACCTATTGGTGAATAATCGGAACTATTTCGTGCAAAATCAAGTCTCCTTCTGTCACGAACAAGCTGCCAGCAATAAGCGAGCATGTGATGTGAAAATCTGACAGGCTGCGCAACCTGCATATGGGTATAACCGGGAAGTATTACATACTTGTTTTTTTCAGCAAGATCCATGAGAGACCGTATTAAACGTACAAGATGTTTATCGATTTCACAACATTCATCCTTTAAATACAACCTGGTATCAAGGGCTATCTGGTCATTTCTTGAACGTCCTGTATGCATTTTTTTTCCTGCATAACCGATTTTGTCAGTCAGCCTGGACTCAATATTCATATGAACATCTTCAAGCCTATCCTCAAAATCAAATGAATTATTTTCAATTTCCATTTGAATTTCATTCAAGCCGTTAATTATTTTTCCAAGTTCCTCATCAGAAAGTATTCCGATTTTATTGAGCATTTCACTATGAACTATAGAACCGCGGATATCCTGACGATATAAACGCTTATCATAATGAACTGAAACCGAAAGTTTTTCAGTAATATCAGAGTTTTTATCATTAAATCTTCCACCCCAGAGTTTTTTCACAATTTCACCTCATAAAATAAAAAGACGGATTACCGTCTTTTTATCTATTTATCATCATAATCCTGTCAAAGTGTTTTTTAATCAATTAAAATTATTTTTAAAACCTGGCACCAACAGCCGTCAACAACAGTATAAGGTTATGAACCTGGCACCTTGTTTCATATTCTTGCGACAAGGAGATCAATATACTCATCCACGTTTTCAATTAAAGGTTTGATTTCATATTCCAGAATATCAGCCAGAGATATTACATCCTCATTCTCCATTACTTCAATAATCTCATTAAGGAATGAATGAATATCCGCGTTCTTATCCTCAAGTGAAATACCGTTAACTTCAACAGTCTTAAGATCAATACTGAACACGGGTGAAATCTGATAACATAATCTTGTATAACTGTATATAAAATCAAGAAAATCCTGGAGAAGTTGAATTGCAGATTCATCTTTTCCCGTCTGGTATGCTTCAGCAACTTTTTCAAGATTGCTTATCTGATCAGGCAGTTCTCTTTTAATTTCATGAAGAAGCTTTAATAAAATATCAGGTGAATCAAGACTTTTTGATATCATCTTTTTTATATTATCACTTAAAAGAACAAGTTTGAAAATTCCCTTAAATTCTTCAAAAAGCTGCATTTTTGAACTTAAATATGTTATTATGGCTTTCTCATCAGAAATACCCGATAAGTCGGTAATAACCATGTGAAGATCATTTAAATATTCACTAACCGGTTTATCAAGATGTTTAATCCCGTTGGGATCAAGCGTTAACAGCTGAAACACAGACAAAGTCATATCACGAAGCCACTCTACACCTTTAAAAAACTGTTCCAGTTCTTTTACGTCAAATTTTTCCGTTTCAACCGAATTATCAATATAATCGAGTACTCTCATGCAGTATGCAGTACCTTCAGTTAATGATGATATAATAATATCGGCTCTTGACTGTATCAGGCAATTTATTACATCTGTTTCAGTAAGAGGTTTATCCTCAAGATCACTTATATTTATTAATTCTTCGTTTAAAATTAAATCAGTAAAAATTAAATCCCGTTCAGCAGACCATTCCGAAATTGAATCAACCACCTGCTGAAGACTTTTTTCCTCATTCATTTCAAACTGTATTTCTTCGCCATTTATCTGAATATTCATTTATTTCCTCTAATTTACTGCTCTTTAACTCCCTGTTGGGAATTCATCCAGCTCTGTGTTGCCTTTGAACTTGAAACCGCCTGTTCCATTGAACCGAATTTTTTCCTGAGCTTCTCTTCATAATTTTTTAAATGCTCTTCCTGACGTGCTATTCTTTCATTTGTCCGGGTAATAGAATCATTCTGTTCAGTAATCTTTACTGTTAAAATATTGGAATTTTTTGCAGGTGAAGTATACGGTTTGAGGCTGTTTTCGAGAACGAAAGCCATTCCATTATCAGTCCTGTTATCTCCATCATTATCTGAACCGAAGAAATTTTTAACTCCTTCCGGATTTTTCATTATTACTGTACGCAACACATCTTCATCAATAACAAGTTTTCCCTCTGAAATATCTTTCCAGGCACTGTTTAATTTACCGGTACTGACGCCTATCTGCGACAATATTTTAACAGGTTCCTCTACCTGAGACGGATATGGATTTCCAATGGTAGTTTTAAGCGAATTCTCCAGTCTCATTAATGTCATATCACCGACAAAAATTCCGCTTTCACTTTTGGTTTTATCAAACTTGTCTTTTTCTTCTACAATTGCAGCCTTGGTTAGCTGCTTGTTCAATTCAAGATATGCATTGTATTTTTCAACAAATATCTTGATCTTATCAACAGCCTTATCGATGTCGTGATCAATCTTCAGTTCAACCGGTACTTTCCCGGTTTCACCTTTCAATGTCAAAGTAACACCTTTTATAACATCACTTAAACCGTCATTTTTTTCACGCTCAACTTCAATACCGTCGACCTTAAATTTAGCATTCTGACCCTTTGCAATTTCATTTTTAGCCTGTAACAGATCTTTTCCTTTTACAGGTGTAAGAATTTTAGGATCAATAAATTTTGTTTCACCTTCATTTGTATAAAAAATAATGTTTTTTATTTTTTTACCTTCAAATTGCGACCCAACAGGTATCTGCTGTTCGCCTTTAGCATCAGGATTTAAAGGGTACAGTTTTTCAGTACGGCCGGTTTCATCCTCAAAAACCACTCCGATACCGAGTTTATCATCAATAACGGCAGGTTTAGGCTTCTGTTCCAGCGGACGTATTCTTGAGACGTTGTAGCCGTCAAGTTCAATTCCTTTAATAACCGTTTTTTCTGTTGGACCTATTTCAATCCTGAAAGGAAGTGTCTCATCTTCAACTTCTGGCGGAGCCGGTTTTGTATACTCTGTAGAAAATGAAAGATAAGTATCTTTTGTCAATTCTGATTCCGCAGGAAGTTTATACTCTCGCCATAAAACTCCTTTAATTGAAACGGATTTTCCGTCAGGAGCAACTATTAATGAACCGTCCTCTTCAAGACTTTTTGCAGTTCCGTTGTATTTCTGAAAAAACTGGTTATCAAGAACCAGATCAAGTGATTTTTTATCATCATCCTTAGGACCTGAAACAAGTCCTATTTTTTTTAGGAACTGAAGATCACCGGTAATCAGCATCTCTCCCTTTTCACCCGGAGTATTCGACTCAAGAACCAGTACGCTTTTATCTCCTGTAGTTTTCAGTGTATATACTTTCAGCATTTTTGAAAACTTTTCATCCAGACTTTTCCTGAATGACTCAAGAGTTCCGCCGCGGAATTTCAGTGATTCACTTTCTTCACCGATCTGGATCTTAATGGTGCCTGATCCGATCTCGTCTTCTGTAGGGAGAGGATCAGAAGTTATTTTATGGGTTGACGCTATCTGATCTATGGCAATTTTTCTGTTTCCGATGTCAGCTAATTTTGTAGCAACCGCTTCAAGCAGAGCTTCATTTGATGAAATTGCTTTTTTATCGTCATAAGATGCTCTGAAACCATAAAGATCCTTGGTGCTGTCTTCAAGCGCCTTGAGTCTTTTCTGCATCTCTTCCAGTGCTCCGATTTTTTGACGGTATTCAACCTTTTCCTGCTGCATTTTTTTTAAAGGCTGCGATTCAACATCTACCAGCTTCTGAATAATACCATCAGTATCAATTCCGGAGGCCACCCCCCCCAATGTAACCGGCATAAAATCTCCTTAAAATCAGTATTATATTATGTCTGATAATCTATTAATCGGCAGTTACTGAATATAAATTACAAAATTTTTTGACTTATGTCACTTTTTTAGCAATAATTCCTTTAATATTCATTACATATTAAAAACCAAATTTCACCATTATTTTATAAAAAAAAGGTATTTTTTACTCGTTATGAACCTGGCACCATTATAAATATTTTATTTTAATAACAACGAACCTGGCACCAATGTGTGCAGGTAAATTATGTTTCAATATTATGTCTCATTAGAGATTACAGACTAAAACTGCGCATCCTAATCTGTTTTCCATATTTTCCCCCGTTACTTATCTTTTCTCATCAACAAAAAGTCCGAGCCTTTCATTGATGTTAGTTAAAAGGCTTATCATATCTTTTGAAGGAAACTGTTTTACAACCTCATGAGTAACAGGATCCGTCATTCGCATAATTATCCGTTTTGTTTCTTTGTGATAGAAAAATTCCACTCTTCCATCCACAATTGATGCAGCCTTATTGAATGCATCTAATGCTCTTTTTATTTCTTCCGGGGCGGCCTCCCTGCCACCTTTCTCAATAATCGGTTCATTTATTTCAATCTCAGCAACCGGATGAGTTCCATTTGAATAATGAGTGTTCAGATTATTTATTGTGTTGGATAAAATTGTTGTAATATCCATATTAAACCTCCATGTTTAAAAAAGGACTTCTCCGGTTTTTATACCGGAGAAGAAAACTGCACTGCGTCAATCTTCTTCAAAATAAATATCCTTTTCAGGATATATTCCGAATTCTAATCGAGCAAAGTCAGCACTAACTGTGAGCGCTGATTTGCCTGAGCCAACATCGCAGTACCACTCTTTACGAGAATCTGGTTCTTTGTAAATTCTACCATTTCCGCTGCCATATCCGCATCCCGTATCCGGGAATCAGCTGACATCATATTTTCATATGACAGTGCCAGAGATTTTGTAGTATTATCCATTCTGTTGTAATACGCACCAAGTTCTGCCCTTTGCCGATTAAGCCTGTCCAGGGCTCTATCGACATATCCTATCATGGTGTTGGCATCTCCAACAGTAGAGATCGTTCTTTTCTGCCCTCCTGGCGTCATCAGCTCCAATGCTTTAGTGCTCATTGTAGCGATATACGCCTGGATTCTCTGATTTGTATTAGGACCTACATGGAAGAACATACTGCCTATGTTGCTGTTCCGTGCAAAAACACCTGTAAGCATTTTCATACGGTTAAACTCCGCAGAGGTAGCAATTCTATCGATTTCGTCTATTAATGAAGATACCTCAACCTGGATCTGCTGTCTGTCCTGATCGGAATAAATTCCGTTTGCACTCTGAACAGAAAGCGTCCTGATTCTCTGGAGTATGTCATTAATCTGCTGTAACGATCCTTCAGCGACCTGTATGAAAGAAATGCCGTTCTGAGCGTTTCTTTCAGCCTGGAACAGTCCGTTGATCTGTGTACGCATCTTCTCAGATACAGCGAGTCCCGAAGCATCATCACCAGCTCTATTAATTAACTGCCCTGAGGCAAGCTTCTCAATAGACTTGTCCAGCATGCTGGTCATTTTTTGCAGCTGCCTGTTTGCGAATATAGCAGGCATGTTGTGATTGATTCTCATAATAATTCCCTCCCTTGTGTTAAAGTATTATCTCCATTCTTTAATCTATTTGAAGATAATGATTTTTCTTGCAAGGCTTCTTGCCTTACAGGGTAATTGCTTACCTAAGGTTAACTCCTTTTTTGTCGCCTGAACTGCCCAAAATTCTGACAACAATGGCCGTCTTCCGACGCCCATTGATGCACCCTCCCAGCAGCATCAAAAGGCGCCGGAATCTGGCTCATTGGACAGTTCACTTACACAAGTTGGAAATTATTACTAATAATCATCGTTTTCAAAGAACCTAAAAAAATATGTTCTAAAAATGAGCTGTTACTGTAACAGCTGTAACACTGATTGAGTCTGCAGATTAGCCTGAGAAAGCATGGCTGTACCACTTTGTACAAGAACCTGGTCTTTAGTAAAATCAACCATGACTTCCGCCATGTCTGCGTCCCTGATTCTTGATTCAGAAGCCTGAATATTTTCATATGCAGTCATAAGGCCCTTTGAAGTCATTTCAAGACGGTTATAGTAAGCTCCTAAATCCGCTCGTTGTTTTGAAAGAGTCTGTAATGCGCTGTCAAGAACGCCGATAGCGTCATTAGCACCGCCTGGTGTTGACAGACTCAAAACAATATTTCCTGTACCGTCTTTCATCTTAAAGGATGCAGCTGTCATAGTACCGATAAAGATACGTTTTCTCTGGTTTGCATTCGCACCCATATGCAGCCACATACTAGCCTTAGGATTAACTCTGGAAAATTCACCGGTAAGTACTTTAAAACGGTTGAATTCCGCTTGTGAAGCAATACGGTCAACTTCATCAATTAGTGCCGAAACTTCAACCTGTACAAGCTGGCGGTCTCCTGCCGAGTAAATTCCGTTTGCCGACTGAACAGCAAGTACTCTTATTCTCTGAATGATAGATGCTGACTGGTTCAGATATCCTTCTGCAGTCTGTACAAAAGACATTCCATCTTCCGTATTTCTTTCTGCCTGACGGAGACCCTGAATTTGAGTTCTCATTTTTTCAGAAACAGCAAGTCCGGATGCATCATCACCGGCTTTGTTAATCCTTTCTCCTGAAGAAAGTTTTTCCATGCTTTTCTGCACATTCCAATGCGTAAATTTTAACGCCCTGTTCGCATTGATTGCGCTCATGTTGTGATTGATTATCATAGTTACACTCCTTTGTCCCTTTTTTTTGGCTTCCTTGCCGACTGTTTTCCGGGCAGTGGAAACAGAAAGCTTGATACCGTAAGCAAGATGCTGGTAAACAGTACCGGTTCCAGGCTTGTATCTGGGCGAATACAAGACAGGAACACCAAAAATAATCAATCTACAAAAACTAAATCAGTGTTTTCAAAGAACATATAAGAGATTAAACTAATCCCTGTTCGAAATAT
>JAFGJZ010000152.1 GCA_016928815.1 Spirochaetota bacterium | reverse complement strand
GGTTCTCCTCTGGCACCCTGCCTGGGCTAAACCGCATGTTCCTCTGACACCTTTTCGGACCGATAATCTCCTCTGACACCCTGCTAGCAAAAAAAAGCGCACAAGATCTCATTATGGAACATGTCTCTGCTAAGACATGCCAACTATGAATTGCTGTTGTTATTTTTGAATCTCATAAAAAGCTCATCATCAATAGTTTCGCCTTTTTTAAGCAGTTCATAGGTAATAAGTTTATGACCGGCTTCTACAAGCAGTCTAATAAAAGTTTCTTCTGAAATGTTTTCCTGTCGTGTAATATTCATTACACATAATCCATTGCAGTATATAGCCATATCCCTGAGAAGCGTTTTTAAAGTATCAACTTCAAGCTTTTTAAGATTCGTGGATTTCTGCATCCTCTGAATAAGAATTTCAGAGTGGGAATTTTCGATAATACTGAAAAATTTTTTTCTTCCTGTCAGATAAAAGAACTTGAATAATTCAGGTTCATCTTTTGAAAATTTATAGAAACCGATTCCTATTGACAGGAAATTATGTTTTGTATCATAATCTTTTGACATGTATTCGAATGCAAGATTTTCAATTCTATCGGCCAAAACCGCTTTAAGTTCTTCCATTGTTTTAAATATACGGTAAATCGGCTGTGTTGAACCGTTCATCTGCTGCGCTATATTTCTGGCTGTTAATGCCCTTTCACCTTTTTCTCTTAAAACGATTAGCGCGGATTCTATAATTTCATTTTCGGTAAAAGTTATTTTCGGACCCATTGATACCCCTTTTTAATCGCATCTCAATATGAATTAACATTGGTTCTTCAATATTCAAGTAATTTTTATTTTGAACTGATGATACAGTTAATTTTTATTAAAACATGCTTGCATTTTGTATCACATGTGTTATTTTAGCCGGTTTTAATTTTACAGACAGTAAATGATCAGGAGTAATATGAAAAAATTGAAACATCTTTTCAGGTTGTTTTTGTACCTTCTAACGCTAATGAGTTTCAGCTGCAGGTTTGATGAAAATCCGTTTCCGGATGTACCGTATCCCGCTGAAGAGAAATTGACCGAATACTCCGGTAAAATTTATAATGTCTTTTTTCACCCGCTTATAATATATCCTCAATATGCTTTTGATAATGACAGGTATCACAACTGGCTTTCAGACTGGTTTGTAACATATAATGAAGCAAAAAATATGATTGAAGATTTGTATGAAAACGGGTTTGTACTTGTAACTGTAGAAGATCTTGTTGATCAGGTTTCTGATGATGATACAGGAAAAACTGTCTTCAGGCGCAGAAAACTGAAATTACCGGATGATAAGAAGCCTTTGCTTTTAAGCATCGATGATCTTAATTTTTATAAAAATACAATTCATAATGGAACAGCATTTAAATTATTTATTGATGATGACGGCAAATTGAGTGAGAAGGTCTATAACGGGAGCAGTATTGAGATAATGCGTGGAAGATCATTTATTACGCTGATTGATGAATTTGTTGATAAGCATCCTGATTTTTCATTCAGCGGGAAAAAGGGATTAATTGCGCTTACCGGAATGGATGGAATTCTAGGATACCGTTCAAATTCAAGTAAAAAGGAAGTTAGGGCTGCACGTAAAGTTGCTGATTATCTGAAAAATGCAGGCTGGTATTTCGCATCTCATACCTATTCACACATTAATATCAGAAAAAATGACGCTGCTTATATTGAAATTGATGACCTTAAGTGGAAAAATGAAGTTTCTTCGATAACGGGAGAAACCGGGCATTTTGTATTCCCTTTAGGTTCCTCTCCTTCAGAAAACAGCCGTCAATTTGATTATCTTCTGAAAAGCGGCTACTCTTTTTTCTGGAGTGTAGGTGTTGATCAGGAATTCAGAGTAGAGAAAAATTACATATTTATGAACAGGCTTGCAGCGGACGGTAAATGTGTCACAGGTAAATACGGGGATGTAAGCGGGCTTTTTAATATTAAAAAAGCTGTTGATCCGTTAAGAACAGTTTCGAATTATGGAAGGAATACAGTGGCCGTAAAGGAAGAAAGTCATGGTGCTAAGGAAAGTCCGTCTTTGAATTGACTATACCTATTTAAATCCGTGATTGAAAAGTATGATTGAGTCATCTGAATCATTTGCCAAAAAACTGCCTTCTGAAATGTTTTAATAATCATCCGCTGAAGTTACTGCATCCCGGAATTCTAACATTATTACAGGGAACTCAAGATTAATAACAGGTTTATTCCGGGTGCGTTTTATGAAATATCCTATTTTGACGGCATAAGTATTGCACATATAATATAAGCGAGAATGCCTGAACCGAACAGAAGGGAACAGATTACCCATAAAATTCTTACTATTGTCGGGTCCAGATTAAGATATTCAGCAATACCTCCGCAAACACCTGCTATCATTCTGTCAGTACTGCTTTTTTTCAGTTTTCCGCTCATTTTATTCCTCTGCTTTCTGATTTCTGATAAAATACCGAAATACTAGCTGTCTGTCCAATCTAATTTAAAAATTTTTAAAACAGTCCGATTGTACTGTAATTATTTAATTGTTTAATTGACAAAAAACAATTATTCCTGTATATGAATATAATTGTAAGGTCAGAGTGCAGTAACAGGGGAGAAGTATGAGAGACAAAATTTTTATCAGCGATATTGTTAAAAAAGTAGATGCCATGATGTTATACCAGGGGGAACAGGATTATGTCCGCTGGGTTGTATCTTCCGGCCTGATGAGTGATGTTCTGACTACTGAAGAAACGGAAATCCTTCTGGTCAGCAGTCTTTCGACGACACAGGTTGTCCGGACGGCTGATATGGTCGGTGCAAATGCTATTCTGCTGTGCTGCGGAAAGCCGGTCATGATGGATACTATGAAACTTGCCGAAGAACTCGGAATAACACTGCTCTCAACCGCCTACCCGGTTTTTGAGACATGCATGCTTCTCAGTCCCATGTTCCAAAAGGAAAAATAATGCCGGATAGATTCCCGATAAGCACTGAAAAAAGTCCTAATGCCATCATGGAGGTAATCCTCCGTCTCAAAATCAAGGATGCAATGGTTACAAAAGTAATCACGGCTGATAGAAATGCCACAATGCGCGATATACAGAATCTGATGAAAGATAATAAAATTTCCGGAGTTCCTGTTCTGGATAGCTGCAGGCTGATAGGCATGGTCAGCGTAAATGATATCATTCATGCTCTTGATAAGGGTCATATTGAGGAGCCTGCAATCGATCATATGACCAAATCTCTTGTCGTACTTGAAGACGACATGCCGCTTTCTTTTGCCATTTCATACTTTGATAAATATTCCTACAGACGCTTTCCGGTAATTGATAAAAACAGAAAGTTTACCGGTATGCTGTCTTCGCGTGATGTATTGTCCGTAATGCTTCAGGAGCTGAATAAGGAAATAAAGGAACTTGAAGAAAAAATTGTAAATGAGCGGGATGAGCTTCCTAATCAGATTGCCAGAGATTTTTTCATTAAGAAATTTGATTTTGAAAATGCCGGAAAATCATCATTTGAATTGAAAAAGCTGCTGAAAGAAAAAAACGTTTCTTCAGCAGTCATCAGACGGGCTTCCGTTGCTTCATATGAACTTGAAATAAACATAGCGATTCATTCCGAGGGCGGACGGATTGTTTATCTTGTTGATGACGAGAAAATTGAAATTATTGCCAATGATACGGGACCCGGTATTGAAAATGTTGACAGGGTTGTTGAAGAGGGTTATTCCACTGCAAACGAATGGATCCGTTCACTCGGTTTTGGTGCGGGTATGGGAATTCCAAATACAAAAAGAGTTTCTGATGAGTTTGAAATCACTTCTGAAATAGGGAAGGGGACATCGGTGAAATCTGTAATATATCTGGAGAAAAAAAATGAAAGTGAATGAATTAGCGTCAAAACTGGGCTATGAAATTTTGACCAGAGAACATAATGATGCTGATATTAAAGACGGTTATACATCCGACCTTCTAAGTGATGTAATGGGCAATGCTTCAGAAGAGTCAATTCTGATTACGATACAGGGACATAAAAATACGCTTGCAGTTGCGTCACAGCTCGATTTTCCCGCAGTGCTTATCTGCAACAACCGGACTGCCGCTCTGGACATGCTTGAAACAGCCGAGAAACTGAAAATTGCAGTACTTAGAACTAAAGACAACCAGTTCGTTTCCTCATATAAGGTCTACTGTGAAATAAAAGGCTGAATGGTTTATAAAAGCGATTTACATATCCATTCGTGTCTTTCTCCATGCGGTGATCTTGAAATGTCTCCTTCCGATATTATTCAAACAGCTAAAAGTAAAGGTCTGAACCTCATAGCGCTTACGGATCACAACAGCGCAATGAATTGTCCCGCTTTGAATGAACTTTGCATGAATGACGGTGAAATTTCATGTTTTTTCGGAATTGAAGTTACATCTGAAGAAGAGGTCCATATCCTGACTCTGTTTGACCGTCTTGATTCTGTAATGGAATTTTCGGATCTGATTTATAAAAGCCTTCCTGAGATATATAATGATCCGGATAAATTCGGCGACCAGGTGTATGTCGACAGTGAAAACAATATTATCGGTGAAGTTGATAAGTATCTTGGTTCTCCTTCCGGTTATAACATTGCATCGGTTATTGATAAAGTGCATTCTTTAGGAGGACTGGTTATTCCTGCTCATGTCGACAGACCGGTATACAGTCTTTCCAGTCAGCTGGGATTTATACCGGAGGAGAATTTTGATGCGCTTGAACTTTCAAAGAACTATGTACTTGGAGGAAATTCCGGCGGTAACCGTAATATTATCCTCAATCTTGATAATTTTCCTCATATCACTAACTCGGATTCGCATTATCTTAATGACATCGGTGCAGTTTATTCGGAATTTGAAACAGACGATCTTTCAATTGAATCTTTGCGGAATCTCCTGAACAGATACCAAATTTCAATGAAAATCGCTAAAAACCGGCAGTCTTAACTGAAAAATTATTACTTTTACATAATTGTATATGAGAAAATGGAAAATTATTGTAATATTTGAAAAACAGTTTACAATATGAATTGCAAAATAACCATACTTTTATTAATATGGCATTAAGCCTATTTCTAAGAAGAGGAATTATATGAATGAAATGAACGAAAATCTAAAAAAAGTGATTTATCTTTTCGGAATAATCGCCATTGTGTTTTTGCTCATTAGATATCTGCTTCCGGTTGTTATTAAAATTCTCGGTTTTTTTGTGGCGATTTTCATTTATGTTTTTTTAATAGCTCTTGCAGTAGTAATTGTTCTTTATCTGATAGGATATTCTTTAAGAAAGATGAATGGAGATTAAGTAATATATGCATGCTGATAAAACCACTTCTTTTGGCAAATTTTTCATATCCTGTTTTTTTGTTTCATCTCTGGTCGGAGGACTTATTTTCGGTTATATTTTTTCAGAAATAAATAATTTTTCCGAAATAAATGACCTTAAGCAGTTTCAGCCTTCAGTACCGACAAAAGTATACGATGTTAACGGCATATTAATCGCGGAATTGTTTAAGGAAAAAAGGGATCTTATATCTTTCAGTGAAATTCCGCAGACTTTAATAAACGCATTTCTTGCAACTGAAGATCAGGAGTTTTATCATCATTTCGGAATTAATCCGATGGCCATCATAAGGGCAATGGTTAAGAATATTCAGGCCGGTGACTCCGTTCAGGGCGGCTCAACCATTACCCAGCAGCTTGCGAAGCGTCTTTTTACTGAAAGTGAAAAGTCATATGCACGTAAAGCAAAAGAAGCAATAATTTCAATGCAGATTGAGCAGAAATATTCCAAAGAGGAAATTCTTGAAATGTATTTCAACCAGATTTATCTGGGTCATGGATGTTACGGTGTTTCATCTGCTGCAGATCTTTTTTTCGGAAAGAAGGTAAAATATCTTTCTGCTGCGGAAGCTTCCGTGCTTGCTGCACTTCCGTCGGCTCCGGGCAGATATTCTCCACTGATGAATACTCATGACGCTTATGAAAAAAATGTTGATATCCTCAACCGTATGGTAAAGGAAAAATATCTCACGCGTGAACATGCTGATGAAATATACCGTGATTTCTGGCCGGCTTACATTGATTCCATCATGACTGAATATCCTACGAAAACAGCTTATACCAAAATAGAAGACAGGGCTCCGTATTTTACAAATTACATCCGTCAGATTCTTGTTACCCGTTTCGGAAGCGATACCGTCTATAATGAAGGTCTGAATGTCTATACCACCCTCAATCTTAAGAATCAGGAACTTGCCCAGGAGGTAATTACCAAAGGACTTGCTGAACAGGATAAAATTTCATCGCAGGAAAATAAATATTATAACACCGCACTGGACAGAAGCATGTTTAATACTTATTCGCTGTTAAGAACGATTTTCTCCCTTCCGGGAGTTATCATAAAACAGGATCTCGAGACTAAGGTCCGGAAACAGATTATTGAAAACGTATCTGATTCTCTGGATGCGCTGGCATTGTTTGCCGACAGTGCGAATGTGCAGAATACGATTGAAGATTTCAGATCATCGGTTGCTCTTGATGTTTCCTCTTCACTTACTGTTGAGGGTGCTCTTGTGTCGCTTGATCACAGGACCGGTTATATTACGACTATGGTCGGCGGCAGCGGATTCAAGGTTGATAACCAGCTGAACAGGGCTGTTATGGCAAGACGCCAGCCGGGCTCATCATTTAAACCGTTTATTTACGGAGCAGGAATAGAGTCCAAAATTATTACGTCGATGACCGCAATTCCTGACGCACCGATGGTTAATATTGACTCTCAGGGAGATACCTGGGAACCTGGAAATTATGAAGGTACTTATGAAGGACTTTTACGCGTTAGAAAAGCTTTGATAAAATCAGTAAATATCATTTCTATCCGGATATATGACATGGTTGGACCTGACAGGATTGTCAAATTCGCATCCAAAATGCTGAAAGTACCTGAATTCAGGTTTAACCCGAATCCGTCTCTTGCGCTTGGAACAGCCGAACTTACTCCGATGGAAATGGCGGGAGGATATGCAGTTTATGCCAACAGAGGCAGGGATGTGATACCTTTTGCAATCAGATATATTCTCGACCGTGATGACAATGAAATTGCGAATATTGAAGAGGAAATCGGAAATATAATTGCAATGAAGGAAAAAGCCGGTACAATGCAGATAATATCACCGGCCGTAGCTTTTATTATGACATCTCTCATGGAAGATGTTGTAACAAGGGGAACGGCCTCTGCCATAAGAAGTGAATTTCAGATGAAAATGCCGGCTGCTGGGAAAACTGGAACAACATCCAACTGGACAGATGCATGGTTCTGCGGTTTTACTCCTGAAATGGTGACCATAGTCTGGATGGGTTATGATAAACCTTTCCTCTCACTGGGCAAGCATCAGTCAGGCGGGGAAGTTGCAGTGCCGTTATGGGCGAAATATATGAAGGAAGTTTATAAGGATATTCAGCCTGGAAGTTTTGCTGAAATGCCGAAAGGTGTCTACCGAGGCGGAGGCTGTGAATATACCGGACTTGCTCCGTCTCCGACATGCCGGGTTGTAGGTGATTATTTTCTGAACGGTACCGGTGTTTCCGGCAGATGTGACGGTAATCATGAAAAAATGCAGTCAGTAATAGAGCGCTATATGGAACAGCAGGGTATAGCAATTGATGAACAGTCAGATTCAAATGCTGAGTAAAATAAACGGGGTATATTATGTATAAAATCGGCGATAAAATTGTTTATCCGATGCACGGCGTGGGAAAAATCAATGCCATTGAAAAAAAAGCGGTTCTCGGAGTTAAAAAAGAGTACTATCTTGTTACGATAGATAATAGCGGAATGGAAGCGATGATACCGGTAGAAAAAGCGGATGAAATTGGAATAAGGCCGGTAATTTCAAAAAATGAAGTTAAAAAAGTACTTAATGTCATTGAAAAAGGCGAGAGCAAAATAGAGGATGACTGGAAACTTCGCTATCAGAATAATATTGAAAAGGTTAAAAGCGGATCCATTTTTCTTGTTGCTGAAGTTACCCGGGATCTTTATAAAAGAGGACAGGGAAAGGAACTTTCCATCATGGAAAGGAAATTATATGAAAATGCATATAACCTTGTCGTGCATGAGATTTCACTTGCTAAGGATATCGATCTTGAAGATGCCGGAAATCTGATATCTGAATCTCTGTCTGCCGCTGCAGACTAGAAAATGTTGATTTAAATTCCTGATTATAGTATTATAAATGAATATACTGTCTGCCTATAAAATTTTCGGAGAATTCTAATGATTGTTTTTATTCGTATCATGTTTCTCATTATTACAGCATCAGTATCATGGGTTTTTCTGATACAGTTATCCATCATCCATGCAGCGGCCGGTGCAGCCGGATCAGCTGTCGTTGCCCTGGCTTTTATGGTTCTTGCTGAATACACAGCACACAGTTTTTCCGTAAGGCAGCTTTTTTCCGTTATTTTCGGTTTGTTAACCGGACTGGTTGTTTCTTTCTTTGCATCTGCGGCTTTCTCGGTCCTGCCGCTTGAAATGTCTGAACAGACCGTTAAAATAGCCCAGGCGCTGATCTATCATCTCATTACTTACGGAATTATCATATTTTTCATTGTTAATAATGAAGATATCGCTCTTTTTGATAAAATTCTTCCTCCTAAACCCGGAAGTGACAACAGTCTCATCAGCTATAAAATACTTGATACAAGTGTGATCATAGACGGCCGCATAAGTGATATATGTGATACAGGATTTCTTGAAGGAGTGCTTGTTATCCCGAATTTTGTACTGAATGAACTTCAGATGATAGCTGATTCCGCGGATTCAATTAAAAGAAACAGGGGAAGACGCGGTCTGGATATTCTTAACAAGATGCAGAAGGATCAGGCTATTAAAGTAAAAATTTCAGATATGGATTTTCCTGAAATTCATGAAGTTGATTCAAAGCTTGTAAAACTGGCGAAGGTTATGAATGCAAAGGTCGTTACAAACGATTTTAATCTTAATAAAGTTGCTGAGTTTCACGGAGTTGATGTCCTGAATATCAATCAGCTTTCGAATGCGCTGAAACCGGTTGTTCTTCCGGGTGAGGAGATGCGTGTTTCTCTCATCAAGGAAGGAAAAGATCCTGATCAGGCGATCGGTTATCTGGATGACGGTACAATGGTTGTAATTGAGGACGGCAGATCAAAACTGAATGCTGAGGTCAGCGTAATAGTTACTTCCGTACTCCAGACAACTGCCGGAAGAATGATATTTGGAAAAATTAAAAACCACTGATTTAAAAACAGTCTCTTTTTTCGGAAGCCCGCACGGTACAGGATATTCCTCCCGTCTGCATGATGCATTTCTTCTGAATTTCAGCAGATCCAACATCATGCGTGTATCAGCCTATAAAAAAAACGTGAAGCCGTGCATTGCCTGCGGTTTCTGTAAAACTGAATTTAAATGCGCCTATGATGACATGAATGATGTTATGGAGGGAATTATCTCTGCAGATGTCCTGAGTTTTTCATGGCCTGTATATTTTTCTTCAACACCTTCACCAATGAAAGCGCTTATTGACAGATTTCAGCCTTTGTGGGAATCTTCTACAGCGGGAGTTTCAACAGTTAATTCAAAAATGATATTTTATTTTATTACTTCAGGTTCCGAATATCAGTCTGTATTTGATCCTTCAATGACAATTCTTAAATATGTCGCTTTGACCTTAAAATCACGTTTAATGGAAAATAATTCAGTAAAGCTGTCCGGACTGGATAATTATAACGGACAAAAAAATTTTGATTCAGTGTTAAATAAATTGAAATCTGAAAGTTTGATGTTATAATACATATCAAATAAACTTTTTGGAGGAAAAATGAATTTATTTGTCTGCCAGGTCTGCGGTCATATAGAATTTAATGCCGCACCGGATAATTGTCCAGTATGCTGGGCGCCGAAAGAAAAATTTACTCAGAATAACGATGTTTTTAAAGAATCTGCAGAAAAAAGTCCTGAGGCCGGAGTAAAGCATCAGCCGAAACTGTCGGTTGAAAAAGAATGTTCAATGTTCGAAGGCACTGAATGCATTAAAGTAGCCGCAAGAATCGGTGAAACTGTACATCCTATGGAAGAAAAACATTTTATTCAATGGGTTGATTTTTATGTTGATGAGAAATTCGTTAAACGTGCAATGATGACTCCTTCCGTATTTCCGGGAGCAGCGGCTCATCTAAAAGTTACAGGAAAAAAAGTTACTGTTGTTGAAAGGTGCAATCTTCACGGATGGTGGAGTGCAGAAGCTGCATTGTAATCCATATTCGGCAGGGAATGATTATCTCTGCCGTATGGCATTTCATGAATTCCTACAATTTTAAATATCTGCAAGTGTATCTGTTTTTACCGTTATTTTTGGATTCATAAAGAAGCTTATCCACACCTTCAAAAAACTGGAATCTGGTTATTTTACGTTCAGGAATAACTGATGATGCGCCGGCACTGATTGTAACGACTTTTTCATCGGTTGAATGGAGATGCTCAATGTTAAGTTTTTTTACCTCTTCGATACACCGTTTTGTTACTTTCTCTACATCGGCAAGTCTGGTATCCGGCATAAGCACGCAGAATTCCTCTCCTCCGTACCGGGCGACAATATCGCCTGTCTGACGAAGACAGTTTTTAACGGCTGCAGCAGTTTTCCGTATGACTTCATCTCCGGCCTGATGACCGTAATTGTCATTGTAAGCCTTAAAATCATCAATGTCTATGATAATTAAAGAGATTGATTTATGATATGCCGTTGAATGCTCCCATTCCGCTTCATATTTTATATCAAGATATCTCCGGTTGTAAATTTCAGTCAAACTGTCAATAACAGTCAGTCCTCTCAGTTCTTCATTGAGTTTTTTCAGTTTAATTTCAGTTTCTTCAAGTTCAAGAACTTTTGCTTTAAGAACGCTCTTGGATTTAATGACTATTAATGCATATATTATTATCGCGGAAATAAGTATGTAAAATATATATGCATACCAGCTTGACCATGGCGGGCGTTTTATGATTAATGACAGTATTTTCTCTTCAGTCGTCCAGATATCATCACTGTTTGATGCCTTAATTCTGAATGTGTATTTTCCCGGAGCGATTGTTGAATATGTTACTGAGTTTCTGTTCCCGGAGAAAATCCATTCCTTGTCAATCCCGTCCATTCTGTATGCGTATGAATTTTGAGCCGGCGATTTGTAGTCGTTTGCAGAAAAAATAAAAGTCAGGAAGTTCTCATTATATTTGAGTTTAAGTTCCTTTATGTTGTAATACGGTTCATTGCTGATCAGGGGTTTGTTGAAAAGAAGGATGTCAGTCAGAATAACTTTTGGAGCTTTATTTACCGAAAATTCCGGATTACTGCTGAATTTATATATACCATGCTGCGACCCCAGATAAATATTGCCATTGCTGTCCTTTTCTATGCCTGTATCAAATTCCATTCCCCACAGACCGTCTTTTTCAGTCAGCAGTTTAAAGGTTTTTGTTTCAGGATTGAAAATATTGAGACCGTATGAAGTTCCTATCCATAGATTCCCGTTGTTGTCCTCTGTTATTGAATTTATTGCGTTATCTGACAGGCCGTTATCAATTGTGTAATGGGTGAATTTCCCGTCATTATTATAAAATAACAGCCCGCCGCCTGTTGTTCCCAGCCATAGCCGTTTTTTGGAGTCTTCGAATAACGTCCGTATTGAGTTATTCGTGATACTTGTTCTGTCTTCAGGATTATGAAAATAGTTTACAAATGAAGTTCCGTTTTTATTCATCATGCTGAGACCTTTATTTGTAGCTATCCATAATCTTCCTTCAGAATCGATAATCATGCAGTAGACAAGATTTGCACCTATTGAACCCGGCAGGTCAGGATCATTTTTGTAAACAGTAAAACTGCCTGTTTCCCGGTCAAGTCTGTTTAGTCCGTTTCTGTATGTACCGAACCAGAGGTTTTTTTCACTGTCTTCACATATGTGATTGATAATCGTTCCGCTAATTGAATTTTTTCCGTGAACCGGAAGAAACCTTTTGAAGCTGCCTGTACTTCTGTTGAATAAATTCAGTCCGTTATTGGTTCCAATCCAGATGTTCAGGTCAGAATCTTCAAAAACGGATGTTACTACGTCATTGCTCAGACTTGAGATGTCGGACTTGATGTTTTTATATCTGATGACCCTGTTCTGTGAAGGAATAAATCTGTTTAATCCTCCCCCGTAAATTCCAATCCACATGTCGCCGAAGCTGTCGCTGAGAATTGCGTTTGCTTTTCCGCGCGAAAGTGAATTTTTTGTCTGGGGATCCGATTTCAGAATCCTCCTGTCTATTTTATTTCTGTTTAACTTATTGATCCCGTTGCCGTTTGTTCCTATCCACAGAATATTGGTATTGTCCCTGAAAAGGGAATAGATTATATCATGGCTGATGCTTTTTTTATCCGTATATGAATAACGGTAGCCGGTCTGTTCCTTTTTCTGTGTATTGTATTCGATCAGTCCGTTTCCCCATGTTGCGATCCATATTGTATTTTTTTCACGGACCTCTATTTTATAGATATTGTTTTCTTTGAATGGAATAGTCGTAAAGCTGTTTTTTTCAGGATCAAATCTAACAAGCCCTGTTCCGTAATTACCAATCCAGATTATACCATCTTCGTCCTGCTGCATATCCATTACAAATTTTGATTTGAACAGGGTGTCTCCCCGGCTGTCTGCACAGCATCTCCTGAAAGAGTCAGTTTCCCTGTCATATCTGCAGATTCCGTTATAAGTTCCTATCCAGATCCGATTGTCTTTATCCCGAATGATTGAACGGATTATATTATGCGGAACTGATTCTGAATTGCCCGGTTCCATGTAGTATCTTTTAATTTCACCTGTTGCAGTATTAAGCCGGTTTAGACCGTCCAGGGTTCCAGCCCATATTGCACCGTCCGCATCCTTGCAGACTGCGGTAACTACTTCGTTGCTCAGTGACTGACTGTCATCCGTTTTATGAAAATAATTTGTGAACATCTGGGTGTCTATATCGAAACGGGACAGTCCGTTATACGTTCCAAGCCAGAGAATAGAATTATCATAATCGAGATACATTGTCTGAATAAGCTGATGAGGAAGGGTGTTTTTTTCAAAAGGGATATTTCTGTAGATTTTAAAACTTTTACCGTCATATCTGTTGAGTCCGCCCTGGGTAGAAAACCATAAAAACCCCTGTTTGTCCTGAACAATTCCCGAGACCGAAAGGTCGGATAATCCGTCATCCCTGTTTAGTTTGTCAAAAATATATCTATTCTCTGCAGCGCTGATATGTATGGAAAGCAGAAGAGTAAGGGAAATAAAAACTTTTTTCATTTATCCGGATTATTCCTTGTAGGTATGATAAATTATTAAATCATTTCATTATGCTGAAATCAATGCTTTTTTATGATAAATGTGCAGCTT
>JAFGJZ010000151.1 GCA_016928815.1 Spirochaetota bacterium | reverse complement strand
GCCTTCAGCTAATGGTTGGCGCTATCAGCCTCCATAACGGACTTTCACCGTCAAGTGTGCACCCATGCCGGGCGCACCAAAAAAAGAACCTGTGGTTTTTGCAGGTTCTTTTTTATTTCAGATCTGAAAAATTATTTTATAATTCGAAAGTAGCGCCAAGCAGGAACATTCCATAACCTGCTCCGAATCCTTCATCAACAGTTGATCCGACTTCATTATGTTCATTATACACAACTTCTCCTCTCCATGAAAGAGTTATTGCCAGTCCCATCGGTTCAATTGCATATCCGACTCCGAACTCTCCGCCGAATCCTTTTGTTGTTGAGTTTTCTATTTTAATTGTATTCCCCATTTCAGTTTTTTCATCCATATTACATTCGAAATACCAGAAACTTAAAGTTGTAACAATAGAACCAAGACCGAAATTAAGCGTACTGAAATCCTTGAAACCTACCACCCATCCTGCTCCGGCAGCTCCTGTATCCTGAAGTGCAACTCCTTCTGATGTTAACCCGGTATCATTATCTTTAATTCTAACTTTCGTCATTTTATAATCTGCAGAAAAGGATTTTAATCCTCCGTAAAAATATGTGTAACCCATATCTCCGGGTTCAAGAAAGAGTCTCAGTCCCAACCTCAAGTCAACAAATGCCATTGCACCTTCGCCATACTGTTTATAAGTGAGATCATTTCCATCTTCAGTATCTGTCCACTCAAGATCACCAAGTGAGGCTCCTGAAACGTTAAGTTCAGCCGCAAAACTGTAAAATGAAGCCGGCCCTACTGAAATTGCAGCACCAAGATCATAACCGCCGCCCTGACCGACACCTATCTGTGAATTGCTTGCATTATCACCGCCGATTGCATATACGGAATTTCCGCCTCCTAAACCCAGGTGAACATTGATTCCCAAACCCCCGTTGTTTACTTCAGCAAATATACTGCTGCTTAAAAAAACAGCAATCAGGGCTGAAAGATAAAATATAAACGTTTTCTTCATAGATATCCCCTTATTATTTAATTTCGTATCAAGTATATACATGATAACAAAATTATGAGGAAAAACCAGAATAAAATGTGATATTTACTAATTAATTTTAATTTTTATTTTTACGTAAAAATTTTAAAAATGACTTTTTCTTTTTTTATCCTGAAAACGTCTGTATATTAAATCAGTATAAATTATCATGCTTTAGCACTTTGAATGAATATGAAACTGTAAAAGATTCCGGTTCCTGAATCAGAATTTCAGAATTTAACATTTGACAGAATACGCAGTTTCAAAAAGAATTTCAAATGATAAAAGGTAATTATAATGAAAAAAAACATCCCCCCGGACATAATGAATTTAATTTCAGACATACAGCGCAATGAAATTTCAGAATATTACATCTATTCAAAACTTTCCCTGAAAGTGAAGAACATTGAAAATTCCGCTATTTTAAAACACATAGCGGCGGATGAAATGAAGCATTTCCGTTTCTGGGAAAAAGTAACCGGCCGGTCACCTAAACCGAAAAGATTCAAGGTGAATTATTTCTATTTAATTGCCCGTATTTTCGGACTTACTTTCGGAATAAGACTGATGGAAAAAGGCGAAGAAGGAGCTCAGGAGACATACCGGAAAATAATTAAATATGTTCCTGAAGCTGAAGCGATAATAAAAGATGAAGAGGATCATGAAAAAGAACTGTTGGAAATGATCAACGAACAGATGCTGGATTATGTCGGCTCGATTGTTCTCGGACTGAATGATGCACTTGTTGAACTTACTGGAGCGCTTGCCGGTCTGACATTTGCACTGCAGAATGCCGGCCTTATTGCACTGACAGGACTGATCACGGGTATTGCTGCATCATTTTCCATGGCTGCAAGCGAATATCTTTCCAGCAAATCCGAAGGAGAAAAAACAGGAGAAGCGCTGAAATCATCGGCATATACCGGTGCAGCATATATCATAACAGTAATGCTTCTCATTCTGCCGTATCTTTTTAAACTCAATGTTTTCATTTCTCTCTCGCTTACTCTATCAACAGCCGTATTAATTATATTTGTTTTCAATTACTACATATCAGTAGCGAAAGATTATCCTTTTAAAAAACGCTTCTTCGAAATGACCTTCATCAGTATGGGAGTTGCCGCACTTTCCTTCGGTGTCGGCATTTTAATTAAACTCTGGATTCCATTTGAAATATAACCTGTTGTCTGAAGACAGCAAATTTAAAGCCCGTCTTCAGACAATTCAGCCTTCAGGAATTTAATCCCTTCATTCCTTCCTCTGTATATCTCTCACCGTGAATGCTTCCCTGAGTAAAAAGTCTTTCAAGAAATGCCTTCGTTTCCTCCGAAAGCCTGATTTCAACCGCTTTACAGTTTTCAATCAGATATTTATTATGTCTTGTTCCGGGTATCGGAACATAACTATCATTTCGGGACAGAATCCAGGCAAGTGCTATCTGAGCAGGAGTATATCCTGCCTGTTCTGCATGTTTCTGAAGCAGATTTACCGTTTTCATGTTTTCTTCGAAAAAAATTTCTCCAGTGCGCGGAAGAAACTTCCTGAGATCTCCTTCCGCGGAAACTGCGGTTTTGTCCAGTTTTGCAGTCAGCAGCCCCCGGCCGAGCGGACTGTATGGCACAAATCCGGTACCCGTTTTTTCAAGAAACGGAAGCAACTCCTTTTCTGCATCTCTTGTGGTAAGTGAATATTCAGTCTGAACAGCTGTAACCGGATATACGTCATTAGCTTCTTCAAGCGTACTGACTGACACCTCCGAAAGTCCGATATACCTTATTTTACCCTCCTTAACCAGATCAGCAAGTGTTCCGATACTCTCCGCTAATGGAATTTCCCTGTTAACCCTGTGAAGATAAAAAAGATCAATTGTCTCACGCCTGAGCCTTTTAAGACTATTTTCAACCGAAGTGCGGATATATTCCGGACTGTTGTTTATCGTTCTTGCATATTCTCCGGGTTTTCTCTGTATGCCGCATTTGGTTGCAATAAACAATTCACCGGAATAGTTATTCAATGTCCTGCCGATAAGTTCTTCATTATGTCCCGAGCCGTACATATCTGCTGTATCAAGCATGGTAATACCCAAATCAAGAGCAGCCATAATTATCTCCGAAGATGTTTTATCATCAGATTTTCCATAAAACTCGCTCATGCCCATACAGCCAAGTCCGATTGCAGAAACAACCGGACCGTTTTTTCCAAGTTTTCGTTTTTTCATAAAACCCCTTTTTCCATGTTTCTTTTTAAAATAACAGAAATTAACTTGTAATTCATCCGGAAAAAGCATAAAAAGTTCCTGATAAGGAACATAATTCAAAATGAACGTAAACCACCAAATAATTGATTTTAAACCGCTAGAACAAACTTCAGCGCTTTCCCTGCATGGATGTCTTAAAGAATATTCGACAAAAACGGTTCATGTTCATCCGTTTCATCAGATACTCTTCATTACCGCCGGTATCTCCCTCCTGATAACAGATAAGGAAAGGAAACCTCTTTATGGTTCAATGTGCGCGTTTCTTCCGGCAGGAGCTCCACACAGAACAGGCACGGCGGGCTCATCAGTAGAATACAGTTCAATTTATTTCAAACGGAATCTTTTTATACCGCAGCATGATGATATTGTAATATTCAGATTAACGCCTCTCGCTAGGGAACTTATTCTTGAATGTACCTCGGGTACAGTAAATGATCTTACCGTCGGAATGAAAAAAAATTATTTTGAGCTTCTCATCAAAATGCTGCCGGAAGAAATGCAAAACCGGATTTTATTCTGTCTTCCGGAAACATCAGATGAAATCTGCCGGAAAATTATTTCCTTCATCGAAAAAAATTACAGCAGAACACTTCATCTGAAAGATTTCTGTTCAGTTCTTCCGTATTCGGAAAAACATATCGCCAGATTATTCAGAAACCGGATGAATATTTCAATATTTGAATATTTACGAATGTACAGGATTTTTAAAGCAACAATAAAACTTCGAAACAGCGGAGATAAAATTCTGGACATTGCTCTGGACTGCGGATACGAAGCCCTTTCCGTATTCTACACTGATTTCAAAAAATATTTCTCGATGACACCCGGAGAATTCAGAAATAAAAATTGATCAAACCGGTCAGAATGCTACTCAGACTATAATTCTACTGATATATTTAAAATTATAAGAAGAAAAAATTACGGCTGCTATTCTCTGATGGCAGCCGTAATGGAAATTGTCTTTAAATTTCTTTTTTCGTATAGTTCAGAAGACCGCCTTCAAGCAGAATTGACCTCTGTCTTTCGGAAAGCGGCAGTTTCAGATTAATATCATTTGATCCTATTCTTGCAGTAATAACATCTTTTCCTTCAGCAATGGACTGCCTGATTCCTTTAATTAAAAATGAATCTCCCTGACTGACCTTATCATAATCGGATTCCTGTGCAAATACACATGGAACAATTCCGAAATTTACCAGATTAGCCGAATGAATTCTTTCAAAGGATTTCGCTATAACAACTCTTACTCCCAGATACATCGGACAGATTGCTGCATGTTCCCTGCTTGAACCCTGTCCATAACTTAAACCGGCTGCAATTGCGGTAAATACTCCCCTGCCTTTTGCTTCAAGCGTTCTTGCTGCAAACCCTGCATCGACTCCTTCAAACACGTACTGAGAGTAAACCGGAACATTTGACCTGAACTTTAGTCTCGGTCCTGCCGGCATAATATGATCTGTTGTAATTTTATCACCGACTTTAAGTCCAATAACACCTTCAGCGTTTTCAGCCAGCGGCTCGGTATATGGAGGTTCTCCTATATTCGGACCGCGGAAGATATCTCCGGTTTTTTTATCCGGTGAAAGTATCATTGAATCATCAATTAAAAACTGTTCCGGCATTTTCACATCCGGATACTCTGATTTCAAATCACGCGGATCAGTCAGCACTCCCGTAAGCGCGGTTGCGGCTGCAGTCTCCGGACTGACAAGATATATTCCGGCTGATTTTGTTCCGCTGCGTCCTTCAAAATTTCTATTATTCGTTCTTACAGAAACTCCATCCGTTACAGGAGCCTGTCCCGAACCGATGCAGAATCCGCATGCTGATTCCATAATTCTCGCTCCTGAAGAAACAAGTGCTGCAAGTGATCCGTTTTCAGCCAGCATTTCAAGAACCTGTCTTGAACCCGGTGCAACAATGAAACTAATGTCTGAGGCAACCTTTCTGCCTTTTAAAATTTCCGCAACAGTAACAAGATCCTTGAAAGAGGCATTTGTACAGCTTCCAATAGCAACCTGATCCACTTTTAATCCATTAAGTTCTTTTACCGTTTTTATATTATCGGGGGAATGAGGACAGGCTACCATTGGAACCAGAGCTGATAAATCAATGTCTATGACTTTTGAATAAACGGCGTCTGCATCTGCCGAAAATTCTTTCCAGTCAGCTTCACGCCCCTGAGCTTTCAGGAACTCTTTAGTAATCTCATCAGAAGGGAATAGTGAGGTTGTAACTCCCAGCTCAGCTCCCATATTCGTAATCGTCGCCCGTTCCGGAACAGACAGTGTTTTGATTCCGTCCCCGGTATATTCAACAACAGTACCTACATTTCCTTTTGTTGTAAGTATTTCCAGTACTTTCAATATTACATCTTTTGCACTTACCCAAGGTTTTAATTTACCTGTAAGTCTGACATTTACAACTTCAGGACAGGTAAGAAAGAAAGGACCCCCTCCCATGGCAACTGCAACATCAAGACCGCCTGCGCCGATTGCTATCATGCCGAGGCCGCCGCCGGTAGGTGTATGACTGTCCGATCCAAGAAGGGTTTTTCCGGGTTTCCCGAACCTTTCCAGATGAACCTGATGACAGATTCCATTTCCGGCTTTAGAATAGTAAATTCCGTATTTGCTGTTCATCGTCATCAGATATTTATGATCATCTGCATTTTCAAATCCCATCTGCAGAGTATTATGATCAACATAGGAAACGGATATCTCCGTTTTTACTTCCGGAATGCCCATCGCTTCAAACTGAAGGTATGCCATTGTGCCTGTTGCGTCCTGGGTAAGAGTCTGATCGATTTTTATTCCAATCTCGGTTCCGGCAGTCATACTGCCTTCAACCAGATGATTTTCCAGTATTTTATAAGTTAAATTTTTTCCCATCATTTCCTCCTGTTTACTTCATAAATACACGGAAAGCATTTCGGCAAATCTGTCAAGGTTTTCTATTACCTGTTTTCCGGCTTCTGAAGGTTTTTGTTTAATATGATCAAATTTCAGATTTTTCATCATTTCATCAGCACCATATCTTATCTTTTCATAAGTCCCAAGCTGAAGAAAATTTCTGAATTGGGCTTCCTTTGCTGCTAACTTTGAATGATATTCGGACGGATTAATAAAAACCGGTCTGCACCCGCAAAGAATAGCTTCATATGGAAGAATTCCAAAATGAGTAATTACATATTCGTTTTTAAAAAGTGCCTCGGTATAGTTTACCGATAATTTCATTTCCTGACATAATTCTTTTTCATAGACATCAGAATTATATAAAATCATAAGCTTTTTTCCGGGAATAAGGTTTCTGACTCTATTCAGATCATCATTGCTGCCTGTGAAATAATAGAGAAAGTCGGAATCACGGTTAATTTCATAATAAATTTTTTTAAGATTTTCAAAAAAATCATAACCGTAAAGAAAAATATTCCGGTTGTATTCCCGGGAAAATTCAAGGTTTGGAAGAAGATCCAACACCCTGTCTGCCGTAAATCTTCCTTCTCCGGTGTCATCGACAGTAATAACCGGGGCTTTTCTCTGAAGTTCTGAAATTTCATTTACAGTTGAATCTCTACGGTCATGAATAATAAGATGTGTCTTTTCAGGATAATCATTTTTAAATTTTACCGGTAAACCGGTGTAATTACCGACCGGAAGATTTTTTCCGCAGATTTCTACAGAATAGCGGTATTTTTCAGTCAGATGAACAGCAAGAAGAAGCATTCGCCGGAAATGACCGGAACCGTATATTCCTCCCCAGCCTGTTACAATGGAAATGTCAGTCGTCATGTCCTGAATGCGTCATCGGACGCTGTTTAATAAAACTGTTAATATCCATTAACACCGGATTTTTTTTAATAAACTCAATAATATCCCTGGAATTGTAAAGTTCATTCCGCTGAAAAAGCCCCTCATGAATTTTCTGTGCAAAATTATAATCCTCCTCCGTATCTACAGTCAGACGGAGCGATGGAAAGGGGTTTTCAAGGCCTGATTCAAATCTCCTGATATCATATTTGTCCGGGTTTTCCTTAAGATAGGGAGTAACATGTTCAAAATGATAGGCATCAGTCGCCATGCGGAATGCATCCGCAAGAGCGGAAAACTTTATCATTTCAACAGCAGTACCGAGCGGAATTCCCCCGACGGAAGAAAGATCAGCGCCGGAAGAAAGTGCTTCTGAAACAGCCATTGTACCGAATTCAACATCCGTAAAAGGATTATCAGCAGTAACGCGCATAACATACTCAGGAGTGTAAGGCTGTGCTGCGGAATAATATCTGTGAAGAACATTTTCAGGAGAACCGGCATAAGACTCAATCCCAAGTCTGCTGCATAAATCAATAATCGGCAGATTATCCCGGGTTTCAGCAGTGGCAACAATAACTTTATCCACTCCCTTAATTGCCGCAGTCCGGTTAATTACATGTTCAAGTATGGTCTTTCCGCCAATTTCTTTCAGTGTTTTACCGGGAAGCCTGGTTGATGACATGCGTGCCTGAATAACAGCTATTACTTTATATTCCGTCATTTAAATTACCGTATCTAAAAATTGAACGTATACCATTCATCACATTTTGAACAATCAGGATTTTTGCATAAATTTTTTCTGTAATCATTAATAAAAAATTCCTTTTTACTGTTCCATATTTCCTGAACCGTATGAGCCGGGATGTTAAAATCCGACCATTCGCCGTTAACATCCTCTTTGCAGAAAGCTGCAGTTCCGTCCGAAAGAATATAAAGATCGCGCTGAAGATGCCAGCACGGAGTGCGGACAACCGGTGAGAGATCATAATATCTTCTGTCTTCGATTTTTCCAAGATAGGTATTCTGCTTCTGAAGGATTATGCTTACTTTCTTTTTCATCCAGTAATCATAATATTTATCAAGATAATTTTCAGTTTCATTTATTTTAAGAATCTGAATATAAAATCTGGAGGAATCATCTCCAAAATGGTTTTTTAGTAATTCAATATTTGAGTGAACTTTTTCAAATAAATCTGCACCGTGAATGAGCTTATAAGTCTCATTATCATAACCGCTGCAGTCAAGAATTACATGTATGCGGTTATCGTTTTTTTTCTGCAGAAATGTTATAAAAGACTCATCGCACAAAAGACCGTCAGTTTCTATTATCAGTTTTTCCAGAAGAACGCTTTCAAGGGCCGTTTCAACATACTCATAAAATGCGGGATGAAGTAAAGGGTCTCCGGAACCGCCAAGACAGATTGAATAGGCTGTTCCTGAGTTTTCCGCACCGCTTAAGATCTTTCTGAAACAGGCGCTTTCCATGTCTTTTCTGCCTGACTCTACAATCGGTCTGTAGCTGTAAAGAGAGGTAATTTCAGCACGGCAGGTAAGTTCAATTTCATAATATGAAGGTGCAATATACAGAACTTCCGGATTGCTTTCTATCAGCCGTTTAACATCTTCATAAGCAGGAACCCGGTTTTCCAGGGAATATAAATTCTCCAGAATAAGCTTTTCGCGTTTATCAGAAATACGGAAATTAAGGCGCTTGTCCCTGACATCCGGACCTTTATAGAAAAGTTCAACATCAAACTGATTTATATTGCTTTTTACAACTTTTTCGAGGGGAAGCATGTTTTCACCCGATTCAGGAATCGAATCTGCAAGTTCTCTCGAAACGATGACGCACGAAAAGCCCTGTGGAAGATTTTCAGAAAACGTAAATTCAGCCAGGTACTTTTTATGAATATCAACCATCTCCGAAATAATATTCATATCCGAAAACGGCGAATCGGCATAAATTTTTATTATATTATCAGCTTCGTACTTTTTAAAAATATTTTTCCAGTCAGATACATCACAATTACTGCGTCTGAATAAATCAGGGTAGGAGGCATATTTTCCGCTATAACCGGAAGAAACAGAAATAACAGAATTGGAGCTGAATTCATGTTTCTTTAATTTCGATAAAATGTCATCAACTACATCATAACCTTTAAATACAATGTCATTTTCTATTGTATCATCCACATGCAGCAATACAATATCCTTCATTTTACCGCCTTCATTTTTTAGAATAATCCTTCATGAATATTTTAACATCTGAAAATTCACGCTGCTCAAGAAGCCAGAGCTCGAGTGCCTTTTCACCATACTGCATTGAAAGCATGTTATATATTATCTGCTCAAACTCGGAAAACGGAGCAGTTCTCCGTCCTGAATATCTGACAATGTAGTATCCCTCAGAAGTTTTTATTACTTCGGATATTGAACCTGATTTGGACATTTTCTGATAAACATATCCGGCAATATAGGGATCCAGTTTTCCAAGAAGAGTCCATCCAAGATCTCCTCCCTTAGATGCAGTTGCCCTGTCTGTTGAATACTGTTTTGCAAGCGAAGTAAATGAAGCACCGCCTAAAGCTTTCTTTCTTACATCATTTATCAGTGTATTAGCTGCTTTTTCCTCCTGAAAGGAAGAATCTTTCGGAGACACCTGTATTATCTGAATTTTAACCTGAAGAAACGGTCTCACATCCTCTTTTACTTTTTTGCGGTAAAAAGCTTCAGCATCCTTCTGGGAAGGACGTTTATAATCAACCGCATAAACCATAACCAGATTTGTCATTATGGATCTTCTTATTTCCTCTTTGTACTCTTCAAGAGTAATCTGATAATTTTTATCCAGAAATTTTTCAAATTCAGCTTTGGTTTTTATGTTATTCCTCAGCATGATGTCACTGATCTGATTTTCAACTTTTTCCTTTGAAACTATGATTCCTTCTGAACTTGCCTTATTTTCTATAATGATAAAATTAATCAGTGAATCCAGAATTCTGCTTTTTTCAGATGCAGTTTTATTTGCAGGGATTTTCTTTTTTCTAAGCAATGCGGAATATTTTTTCTCAACTTCACTTTTCAGAACAGGTTTCGTACCTACAACCGCCCAGACTTCATCGACATTTTCCCACTTTATTCCCGGATCATCAATAGGTTTCTCTTCAGTAAATGAAGAGTTATTCATTGTTGAACACGAAACGGCAAAGAACAGCGACATTACTGTGAATATTTTTATCAAATGCATTTCATTTTCCTAAATAAAATTCAATTCTGAAGAATGGCCACTTATGAAACAGCCGTTATAAATCAGTAAATAAAAACTAAATAATTATAATAATCCATCAAGTTTTTTTTACAAATAACAGATATTTTTAAAGTGATCAATCAGTGTTTGAGGTGATTTTGTTCAGATACGGCATTGGATCAACATAATCAGTACCGATTTTTATCTGATAATGAACTATATGACGTGTAGTTTTTCCTGTCTTACCGACAAATCCAATGATTTCACCTTTAGAGACATTCTGTCCTTCTTTAACAGCAACTCTCTGGCAATGATTATAGAATGTTGTGAAACCAAATTTATGCCGGATCACAATTCTCAAACCGTAATTTGTATCCCATACAACCGTTTCAACAGTACCTGGTGCTGTCGCACGTATTTCAGCTCCGGGAAAAGATGCAATATCAATACCTTCAGAAAATTTTGTATTTCCATGATCAGATGAATTTCTCATACCTGAAATAATAAAACCGTTTGCAGGCCATATAGAAGGGGTGTTTTCAATAATTTTTTTGCGTTTTTCAAGAGTCTCTCTGATTTCAACCATCTTATCACGCATGATTGTAAGCTCAGTTTCCATCTGCTGCAGATCAAGTATTTCCTGGTTTGGGTTGCCTGCCTCTTCCTGAACCTCAGGAAGAAATGAACCGTCTTCTTCAGATCCGCCGCCGCGTGCCCATAGATCATGAGCATTACTGACTCCGAAAAGAGATCCGTAAACAAGTTCAAAATCGGTTTTCAGATGATTATTGAATAAAGTACCAAGTTTTGTAATTTCAGTCTGAAAATATTTAATCTGTTCGCTTGAATCGACATCATAGGATTTAAGCTTGGAAACCTCTTTTACCGTAGAAGCATGATTGACGATTAAAAAGGACGTAATTACAACAGTTATCGTAAGAATTGATGAAACCAGCGTAATGGTAAATATTGATATGTGAAAGTTTATTATTTTTTTCTCGGAATGAGGAATAAACATAAGAGTAATTCTTTCATTACCCTTTTTCCGCACATTTTTAAAAAAGGTTATTAATATAGTGGAAAACCTATCAGTTACTTCCCTGATAAATTTTGATGAGTTTTCCTGAAGATCTATTAAATCAGCATCCTTAAAAGGATTTAATCCCATTATATAATTCCCTTAGTTTAAAATAATAATCCTAATATAATTATCGGAAAAAAGATGTCAAGTTTATAATGTTTTCCGCTATTTTTATCTTCTTTATTTTATTTCCAAAAAAACATGCAGGAAAAGATAATTTACTATATTAATATTGATTTTTTATGCTATATTTGTAGTATAAGTCAGGTATTTATATGAAAAAATTATTTCCGATAGCGCTGATATGCATTTTTACGGCAGCAAAATCAATTTCACCGAATAATGACATTGATTTTGCATATTATCAGAATCAGAACTCATTCATCAACATACGCAATCCGAACGGGAAATTTTATGCCTATATCGTCCTTCTTTACTATGAAAATCATCATTTCGTCAACATGATTCAGGAAGACAGCATTACCATAAAAGCAACGCAGAAAGAAAATTATCATATAAAAGCCTATAAACAGTATGCAGCATCGATAAAGGATCCGGAACTTGCATATGACGCCAATATGCTGTATAACATTTATGAAAATTCATCCAAATATTCGCAAAAAACCCTTCAGAAATATGAAAACGCACTTGAAAAACGCAATATTATTCTGAAATTTATTAAACCAACAAGACAGAATTATTCAAAAACCACACTTGAATACTGTATTTTCGGCATAAAAAGCAAAATTACAAACAAGCATCCTTTTTTCACAATAGACGAAGATATTTACAATATCATACCCCTTATTTACTATGATGAACTTTCAACAAGCAATTCAACATTTTACTTTGACATGATATATATTAATCCCGAAGAAATACAAAATGACATCATGATCGTAAAAAAAATCATAAACAGGCAGAATACCTCCAATCTTTTCTACATCGGAGCAAGAATAAATGATGATATCAAATTCTGCATTCAGAAAGCTTTTTCAGAAAAAGCAGACATCAAAAATGACATACAAAGCCTGTTTGAAATACATGAACTTACTCATAAGGTTTTAAACAACAGATACAATTTCTTTGACCAGATTATCGGTGAAGAACTTGCTTTAAGTTCCACCATTTACTCCAACCCGTATCTGGGTCTTTCAATAATGTACAGTTATCTCGATTATAATTCAGGAAATCCTCATAGAATAGGCGCCTTTAACTACATCCGTTTTATCTCAAATGCACTGAACAATCCATCACTCTATGACGATCCGGGGAAAATCAAAAATCTGTCTGAAAGTGAAATTATGGATGTAACAAAAAAACATTTCGAATCACTTATCAGGGTTTTGCAATAGTTACATGAAAACATTTCTGATGATTTTCATTTATTACATAAATCAGGCCTTCATTCTGCATTTCAATCAGAGTTGATGCCACCAGGGAATGAAATTGACGTCTTAATGAATCACCGAGAATAAATCCTGTTCTGCTTCGTAATCTGGAATATATTTTCACCCCCAGATCATCTCCCTTCTTTTCAGGAAAAGAAACAAAATAGTCATCATAAAAAATATCTATACTAACTCCATATGAATGTGTTGATTCTTCAATTGCATTCGCATTTTTAAGCGATAATTTTTTCTGATAAGCAGAAGGCCTTACGGCTGATGATACGGCAAGTTTAAGAATAAATGATATATTTTCTCCGGCAAGTTTTTCGTTCACTCTGTTTCCGATACTTTCAAGCATTTTTTCAGCATCAGGAGTTAAATACCGGTACTTTTCAGGAACTCCGTAAAAATAGTAAAATTTTGCTGAATCATTCAGCCGGACAAGTTCATTTCTGCCTGCTGCCGCTGAAATATCATCGTCTTTTTCAAGAAGTTTAACCCCGTATTTCCTGGCAGCAGGTATGTGATATTTATAAAGATATTTTCTAAGGACTGTTTCATCGTTGACTTTAATCCAATCTTCATAAATAGGAAATTTTTCTATTACAGCCTTTTCCTGGCTGTAGCTTTCTTCTATAAAATCATTTACAAGGTTTAATACACTTTCATTTTGCACTGCAAATTCATCAGTCAGAACAAAATATACGGCAGATGAAGAAACAACAGCAGCTGCCAGTGATGATAAAATAATTTTTTTCATTAAACTTTCCATTGTTTTTAATAAAAATGTCAGGTAAAAAATTTCCTGATTGATATTTACAGAGTAAGCTTCAACATGATAATGTCAAACATTTATATAACTATTCCCGAAAGAGGTTCCACTTTGAAAATTATAATTGCTGACGACAATAAGGATAATCTCTATGTACTTTCCCTCATACTGCGGGATTATAATCATGAAATACAGACTGTTAAAAACGGTCTGGAACTGATTGAAAATCTGAAAAAAGACAAATATGACATCATTCTGCTTGATATTGAAATGCCGTTGATGAACGGTATTCAGGCTGTCACTCTTATCCGGAATAATGAGGCAGGACCTGAAAATTCCGGAATCCCGATTCTGGCAATGACCGCTCATTCAATAAGAGAAAGGAATAAATACCTGAAATACGGATTTTCAGACATACTGATAAAACCGATAAATTACGAAAAACTAAATGAAATCATACAGAAGCAGTTTGATTTATGGAACAGACAACAGTAAAATCATTATCAAGATAGTCCTCAATAATCCTGACGCTGCTGAAAGGTAATCCTGATACTATCTCCAGAACCGCAGATGAATTAAAATAGAAATATTTATCCTCTTTATTATTACTTTTTGAGCTTAAAAGATTAAATACCACATATTCTGAAGATAATTTAAAAAAACAGGTCAGTGCATATTTCAGCAGATCATAGTTATTCTCTACGTTCAGATTAAACAATCCGGAACAGAATACAACATCAAACTTTTTAAAGTCATCTTTAAAAGTGTCCACAAAAATATCCTTACGGATGAATTCAGCTTCCGGAAACATTCTTCTGCATTTTTCAACGCATCGTGAGGAAAAATCCATTCCGCAGTATTCAAAAGGAATGTTCAATGTTGAAATAAACTTATAGAGATCACCAAGACCGCAGCCGATATCAAGAATCGATTTATTCTGAAGACAGATGTTTTCAAGAAGAACATAAAACCTTGAAAACTGGGAATCCCGGCTCTCCCAGTCCATAAATTTAAAGGAATCCGTATCGGAAAATTCATTCAGTTCAAAATTTTTTTCATAATGATTCAGAATGTATTTCTGCTTTTCAGTACAGTAATTTATTTTTTCAATATTCACTTTTTACTTTCTCTGCCCTGTCAATAAAATAGTCTTCTATCGGTTCTGTAATAAAATCATCTTCAAGCATTTTTTTATAAATCATCAGACATACCCATGCATCTGTTGCTGCATAGTTAATCTGCTGCTCAGTCAGCTCAGCTCTTTCCCAGTTTGTTTTCTGTGCGCCCTTTGATATCCTTATATTCAGAAAATATGCCGCAAGCGCCCTGACCCCGCGCTGCTGAAATTTTTTATTCTGTGCGATTTTTTCAAGATCTATAAAATTCCTGCATTGAAAACCGAAATCCGAAAGCAGTTCCGAAATGTCACGCAGCAGTCCAAGACCGATTTTAATAATTTCATCACTGCCGATAATTTCATTAAGTATTGAACAGTTTTCAAGCTGATTACACCGGAAAAGAAAAGCTCTGTCTTCGGTGGAAATCTGAATGAGAGAAACAGGATGATGCTCTCCTTTTCTGAAACTGGGACGGGATTCGGTATCAAATCCGACAGCTGAAAAATTTTTCAGATAATCAACAGCCTTCCTGGCATTTTCAGCATCATTGATTATTTCAACACAACCTTCAAATTTACCAAGTTCCTTTTCATTAATGTCTTCTTTTGTTATAAAGTATTTAAAATCTTCCATCACAATCTATTCTTAACCGCTTTATCAATTCCTTTTTTAATATTCTGCTAAATTACGCTCCTGAAGTCAATTAATATAAATTTCAGAAGTTTAAAGTAGCAAAATAATCATCAAGAGTTTCAGCCCTTCTGATAAGTTCAACCGATCCGTCTTCCTTTAAAAGCAGCTCTGCAGATCGAAGTTTACCGTTATAATTAAAACCCATGGCATGTCCATGAGCGCCTGAATCATGTATTACAAGAATGTCTCCCCGTTCAATTTCCGGAAGACACCTGTCTATTGCAAATTTATCATTATTTTCACACAGAGAACCGGTAACATCATAAACCCTGTCAGAAGATTTATTTTCCTTTCCCAGGACAGTAATATGATGGTATGCCCCGTAAATTGCCGGACGCATCAGGTTTGCCATACACGCATCCACTCCGATATAATGTTTATATATGTCTTTTTTATGTATTGCCTTCGTCACCAAATAACCATACGGACCGACTATAACACGTCCGCATTCCATAAACAGTTTCAGCGGATGCAGACCGGCAGGTTTGATGTAACGTTCATATTCATGTTCGATCCCTGCTGCGATCGCTTCAAGATCAACCGGTTCCTGTTCAGGACGGTAAGGAATTCCGATTCCGCCACCGATATTCACAAATTCAAGCGAAATTCCGAGCTCTTCCTTCAGCTCAACTGCAAGTTCAAAAAGCATTTTTGCAGTGTCTACAAAATAGGAATAATGAAGTTCGTTTGAAGCAACCATTGTATGGAGTCCGAACCGTTTAACACCTTTCTCTTTTACAATTCTGTAGCCTTCGAAAAGCTGTTCACGGGTAAATCCGTATTTTGCCTCCTCGGGTTTACCGATTATATCATTTCCTCCGCGGCTGGGACCGGGATTAAATCTGAAACTCAAAAGTTCAGGCAGACCAAGATTTTCATCCAGAAATGAAATATGGGAAATATCATCTAGGTTTAAAATTGCACCCATTTCCATTGCCCGCTTGTATTCTTCAAGCGGTGTATTATTTGAGCTGAACATTACATTTTCTCCGGTAATACCGGCCTTTTCCGAAAGTATCAGCTCAGCCATGCTGCTTGCATCTGCACCGAAACCTTCCTCACTGAGAAAAGAAAGAATTCTGTGGTTTGGATTTGCTTTAACCGCAAAAAACTCCTTAAAACCGGGGAATCTTCCGAATATTGAATTTATTTTAACTGCATTCCGGCGAATGGCTTTTTCGTCATAAATATGAAATGGCGTCGGATATGTCTTTATTATCTTTTCAATCTGATCTTTGGTAAAAGGAACCTTTTTTTCCGTCATATTTCAACCTGCTTATAAAATGTACCTTAAAAACTCTAATTTAAAACATGACATCATATTTATTTGTCAAATATTTTATTGTCATATTCACAACTAAAATTCCATTTATTCGTTCTTGACATTAACAGTCTTTTACTTAACAATATATCATTACCCAACACGGAGTACAAAATTATGTTAATAAAAGCACTGATTCCATATTATCCGTACTATATATTTTCACTGGCAGTAATAATTCTTTTAACTGCTGTGACCGAAATAATCTTTCCGTCTTTCATTTTTTCAATCTGGATGAAATGGATAAATTCCAGATTCTTCCGGCTGCAGGGAATTGCATATATGGTGGGAGGATTTCCCCTGACTCAAATGCGAGGCAGTGCTGCCGGCTTTATCATGCTTATAATAGGGCTCATAATTGTTCTTACAGGTCCTTTTATTCTATTTTATCCTGATAAATTTTTAAGCATGATTAATTCAGAAAAAGAGCTGCTTAATAATGATCATAAATCACTTATTTACGGAGATGCAGCAATGAAAATTGCCGCATCCACCGTACTGTTTTTCAACAGCTATAAAATAATATTGGATCTTTTCTGAGGGCTGAAATCAATTAATATTCTTTTTAATGTAAGCCTCAATTCCGTCTTTCGGAAGAGCACCGGTAAACTGATCTACAACATTGCCTTTTTTAAAAAATAAAACCGCCGGAATACCTGAAATTCCGAATTTTGCTGCGGTTTCTCCCGCTTTATCCACATTCAGTTTACAGACTTTCATTTCCGAAGAATACTCTTCTGCAAGCTTTTCAATAGAAGGTGCAATCATCCGGCAAGGTCCGCACCAGTCAGCATAAAAATCCACAAGCACCGGTTTATCCGATTTTATAACCTCCGCTTCAAAATTACTGTTGTCAAGATGTGTTAAACTCATATTTTCTCCTTTTATCGTTTTATTACGATTTTACGATATATTTAATAAAAATTTTATTCTTTCATTAAACTCATTATTTTCATTACCTTTGCATTTTCAACCTTGTAACAGGTTACAACACCGTCTTTATGCGGAGCAATTATTCCGGCATTTTTTAAAATGCCAAGATGCTGTGATACCGTACTCTGCGGTAAATTCAGCTTCTCAACTATTTTATTTACACAACAGTTATCACATAAAAGACCTTCAATTATCTTAAGTCTTACCGGATGACCAAGTGCTTTAAATATGCTGCTTTCTGTTTCATACTTTTTCATATTCTTAACAATCTAAATATTGCAATAATACGATATAAAGTCAAGCTAAAAACATACTTTTTTTCTGTTTCCGGATTTTTTTTATTACCAAATCACAATAATGGAATTACAGCCTCAGGTCCATACTTATTCTATCATCTTTTTGTATATTTTGTATGAAGTAATTTATGGCTTTTCTCTCCCAAAGGTTTTTTCAGATACTCTTCATATAGTTTTTTAACATCAGGATTTTCATGCGACTTTCTCAACGACTTGCTTTCATCCTCCTCATAGATTGCCTTAATTCTGGCCATTCTGGTTTTATCATCCGTCATACGCGGCTGACCGCCTCCACCTATGCATCCGCCAGGACATGTCATTATTTCAATAAAGTGATATATTGCTTTTCCGGAATTCACGGCCTCAATAACTTTCGCGGCGTTTGAAAGACCATGTGCAACTGCTACTTTCAACTCAACCCCATCCAGAAATTTCCAGCTATCAACAGGATTTTCAAGTTTAAATGACGCCTCTTTAACACCTTCAAGCCCGGCTACCGAAGTTACATGGAGATCCTTTACCGGGAAACTTCTTCCTGTCACTATTTCATAAACCGTTCTTACTGCAGCTTCCATAACACCGCCGGTATTTGCAAATATATCTGCAGCTCCGGAAGAAATTCCCAGAGGAGAATCCATTTCACTGTCTTCAAGGGACTGAAAATCAATACCGGCGCTCTTAATCATTTTTCCAAGTTCCCGCGTCGTCAATACGAAGTCTACGTCACGCTCTCCGCTGTCATTCATTTCTTCACGCTGTGCTTCAAATTTTTTTGCGGTACACGGCATTACAGAAACAACAACCATTTTATCCGGTGAAATTCCGGCTTTCGCCGCATAATATGTTTTTGCAAGCGCTCCGAACATCTGCTGAGGAGACTTGCATGTCGATATTTTCGGCAGAATTTCAGGGAAATAGTATTCTGCAAATTTTATCCATCCCGGAGAACAGCTTGTAAACTGCGGAAGTATATACTGTTCTTTATCAACCAGTGTTCTTTTAAGACGCATTAATAGTTCGGTCCCTTCTTCAAGAATAGTCAAATCAGCTGCAAAATTTGTATCAAACACAGCATCAAATTTCAGCTTCCTTAATGCAGTTACCATTTTGCCGGTAACACGGGTACCAGGTTCATAATCAAAACACTCTCCAAGAGCTGCACGGATGGCCGGTGCAGTCTGAACAACAACATATTTCTCAGGATCATCAAGTGCATTCCAGACCTGATCAATATGACTTTTTTCAGTAATCGCACCAACCGGACATACAGCAGCACATTGACCGCATTGAACGCATGGAACAGAATCCAGACCTGCGGCAAATGCAGGCCCTATTGAGGTTTTAAATCCCCGGTATTGAGGGCTTATTGCGCCGACTTTCTGAAGTCCGGTACATACTGTAATACACCGTCTGCATTTAATGCACTTTCCTGAATCCCTGACAAGAGCAGGAGTGGAATCATCAATATTGTTCATTAAAGATTCACCTGTAAAATAATTTTCCCTGACTCCAAGTGATGATGCCAGTATGCGCAGTTCACAGTCACCGCTTCTTTCACAGTAATTACAGTCGCCTGAATGCTCGCTCAACAGCAGTTCGACTACATTTTTTCTTGCAGCTCTTACTTTTTCACTGTTCGTAAATATTTCCATTCCTTCACTAACAGGAGTTGAACATGAAGCTGTCAGTGTTTTAGCACCTTTAACTTCGACCATGCAAACCCTGCACGCACCGATTGCATCATAACCTTCCAGATAGCACAGTGTAGGAATATTTATTTTATTTTTACCGGCAGCCTCAAGTATGGATATATTTTCTTCAACAGTGATTTTCTCGCCGTTTATTTTCAGATTAACCATTATATTCCTCCGTAGCTGAAGAACTGATTTTACCGTAATCACAGCGCAGACACCGCTGACACTGCCGAAGAGCAGTGCTCTCAATCCATGGAAGTTCCACTTCATCAAAATTGAATTTTCTTCTCTCAACATCTATTGTCCGGATTGCTTCCCTTTCATATTCAGACGGATCCGCTTCAGGATCAAAAAACGTATCCGGAACCTTTTCTTTTCTCCAGAAAGCGTGCGATTCACCGGTAAGATAAAGATCAATTCCGAAAGCAGCCCTTTCACCGTCTCCAATAGCCTGTACAACACTTGAAGGCCCTCTTGCTGCATCACCGCCTGTGAACAGCCAGTCAATTGAGGTAGCTCCGGTAAGTGTGCTGCATTTTATAAACCTATTATCATTATATTCCAATTCAGGAAGATCACTGTATTCTTTCATGTGCAGCCGCTGCCCGATAGCAATTATTACCTGATCACATTCAAGTTCAATCACATCATTTGTTATCTCTTTCGGACCTCTTCTTCCGCTTCGGTCGAATTCTCCAAGCTGCATATGGATGCATTTTAATGATTCAACTTTTCCGTCTCCGCAGATTTCGACCGGCTGAAGCAAAGGAAACAGTTTCACTCCTTCATGCAGAGCTTCTTCAATTTCTTCCGCATATGCCGGCATTTCTCCCTGTGTTCTTCTGTAAACGATAACAACTTCAGCGCCAAGACGTATTGCAGTACGCGCTGCATCAACAGCCGCATTTCCTCCGCCGATAACTATTACTTTCTTACCGACAGGAACACTTCCTCTGATGTTATATTGACGTAAAAAATCATTTCCCTGTATTACCTGCGGTTTATCTTCACCCGGAATGCCCATTGAAGTTCCTTTAGCGGCACCGACACCTAAAAAAACCGACTCATATCCCGCCTCTTTAAGACTGGAAATGGAAAAATCCCTGCCAAGCTCATTATTTGTTCTTATTTCAACTCCAAGATTTTCAATCATCCTGATTTCTTTTGCCAGTGTTTCTCTCGGCAGACGGTAGGCTGGAATGGTCTGAACCATCATACCTCCCGGACGAAGTTCCTTCTCAAATATCACAGGACGATATCCCAGTCTTGCAAGAAAATAACCGCAGCTTAATCCTGCAGGTCCCGCACCTATTATTGCTATCTTCTTTGACGCATTAATTTTATTTTCTCTGACTTCGGGAACCTGGGCAACTATTTCCTGATCAGCCATAAACCTCTTAATCGCGCGGATAGCAACAGGCTTGTCAAGACTTGCACGCCGGCATTTATCTTCACAGGTATGAAAACATATTCTTGAACATACCGAAGCAAAAGGATTTCTTTCCCGATGAAGGCGCAGCGCTTCAGCATATCTTTTCTCACCTACAAGAGAAACAAAACCGGGAATATCAACACCGGCCGGACAGGCACTCTGGCAAGGCGCCCTTACAAGAGACGGGCATACGCCTGCAGTACATTTCTTTTCCCTGATGTGTTCTTCATATTCATTTCTGAAATAACGTATTGTTGATAAAACAGGATTCGGAGCCGTCTGTCCCAATCCGCAGAGAGATGTCTGCTTTATAATTTCTGACATCTCAATTAATTTCTCAATATCTCCCTCTTTACCTTTTCCCGAACAAATATTTTCCAGTATTTCAAGCATGCGTTTTGTTCCGACACGGCATGGTGTGCATTTCCCGCAGGATTCATCCTGTACAAAATCAAGGAAAAACCGTGCCACATCAACCATGCAGCTGTCTTCATCAAGTACGATAAGTCCGCCTGAGCCCATAATAGCTCCGAGTTCCGCGACTGTTTCATAATCCAGCGAAACATTCAAATGCTGTTTGGGGATACAGCCGCCCGACGGACCGCCTAACTGTGCAGCCTTGAATTCTTTTCCGTTTTTAATACCTCCGCCGATATCATAAATCAGTTCACCCAGAGTTGTTCCGATTTCCACTTCAACAAGTCCTGTATTTTTTACAGCTCCGGCTAAAGCAAAAATTTTCGTTCCTCCGCTTTTTTCAGATCCGGCTTTTCTGAAATTTTCAGCACCGTTTAGAATTATCATGGTAACATTAACATATGTTTCAACATTATTTAAAAGGCTTGGTTTTCCCCACAGGCCTTTATTCGCAGGAAACGGCGGTCTCGGACGCGGTTCACCACGTCTGCCTTCAATTGAATTCATTAATGCAGTCTCTTCACCGCAGACGAAGGCTCCCGAACCCATGCGGATTTCAAGTTTAAATGAAAAATCACTTCCAAGTATTTTTTTACCAAGCAGACCGTATTTTTCTGCGCTCTCAATAGCGGCTGAAATCCTTGCAACCGCTACCGGATATTCAGCTCTAACATAAATAAATCCTCTGCTGCTGCCTATTGTTTTTGCGGCAATCAGCATACCTTCAATAACTGAATGAGGATCACCTTCTAAAATACTTCTATCCATGAAAGCACCCGGATCTCCTTCATCGGCATTGCAGATTATATATTTTTCTGTTTCTGATGCATTTTTTGTGAAATTCCATTTCATCCAGGTCGGAAAACCTGCTCCGCCTCTTCCTCTCAAACCTGAAATCTTAAGCTGGTCTATCACTTGGTCAGATGACAGTGAGGATAAAACTTTCAAAAAAGCGGAATATCCGTCATGCTGAATATATTCATCAATGGACAGCGGATCTATTTCACCGCATCTGGACAATACGACTTTTTTCTGAATCGAAAAGAAATCCTTATCTTCATTATCAGTTTTATGGATTTTGGCCGGTAGTAATCTTTTTATTATCTGTTTCTCTTTTATATGACTTTTGCATATTTCATCAACATCTTCAATCTGTACATTTGCATAAATTGTCCCGTCTGAATTAATTCTGATCAAAGGGCCGGTCGAACAGGGTCCCATACATCCTACAGGCTTAACATGAATATTTCTTTTTTGAAATTCTTTAATAATCTCAAGAGAACCGGAAGCAATGCATCCTCCGCCGGCACAAACTGAAACCTGACTGTTTTCGGACTCATTTTTTAATTTGCTGATAAATTCCTGAAAAGAATCAACAGAAACAAATTTTTTACTCATGATCTTCCTCCATTTCATCTTTATTCCGGAAGGAATTAAGAAGATCACGGATTCTTGCAGGCTTTACACGCTGGAACACCTCATCATTTATCATTACCACAGGAGCAAGACTGCAGGCACCGAAACATCTGCCTATTTCCAGAGTAAATAATTTATCGCCGGTGGTTTCTCCAATATCAATTTTTAATTCATTTTTTATTGCAGCAAGGACTTCCTTTCCTCCACGGACATAACAGGCAGTTCCAAGACAGACTCTTAAAAGATTTTTCCCTCTCGGGGTGGTGGAAAAGAATGAATAGAAAGTAACAACTCCGGCTACTTCACTGTAAGGTATATTTAATGTGCTGGAAATATGTTTAAGAACATATTCCGGAAGATAACCGAATAAATTCTGTGCAGACTGAAGAATAGGAATTAAGGCTCCATCCTTATCTTTCAGTTCATTTATTGCATTGACTAACTGCTGAAACAACTCCTCCTCTGTCTGTGACTGTCCGGTTTTTTCTGTAATCATTTGAAATCTCCTGCTGTATATTTAAGGAGATTTCAAATGAAGAAATTTCATTGAGGAAGTATATTTCAGGGCGTATTCTTCAGCTAAATCCCCCTATCTTCTAAGACAATAGAGATTTGCTTAATTTAATAAATTATATTACCTGTTCACGACCCAGTCAAGTAATTACTGTTCTATATCCGAAAAATACCTGATCATACTTGCTGCAGCATTACGTCCGGCACCCATTGCCGTAATAACAGTTGCAGCGCCTGTAACAATATCACCGCCTGCAAAAACACCCGGTTTATTTGTCATGTTATTTTCATCAACAGGAATTTCACCATATTTTCCTATTTTCAGATCAGGTGTAGTTTTAGCTATCAACGGGTTAGGAGTTGTTCCAACAGCAACGATTGCTACATCAATATCTATTTCAAAATTTGATCCGTTAACCGGAACAGGGCGCCTTCTTCCTGAACTGTCCGGTTCACCAAGTTCCATTGAAATACATTCAATTTTTTTAACAAAGCTTTTATCATCAACACTATATGAAACCGGGTTGGTAAGCATTTTAAAAATAAGACCTTCTTCCTTTGCATGATGTACTTCCTCAAGTCTTGCAGGCATCTCAGCCTCGGTTCTTCTGTATATGAGATATACTTTTTCCGAACCCAGACGAATTGCAGTTCTTGCGGCATCCATGGCAACATTTCCTCCTCCGATTACAGCAATACTCTTTCCTTTTAAAACCGGAGTTTCATATTCAGGGAACTTATACGCTTTCATCAGATTGACACGTGTCAGATATTCATTTGCAGAATATACACCATTTGCATTTTCACCGGGAATTCCCATGAACTTCGGTAAACCTGCACCGCTTGCGATAAAAATACCTTTGTAACCTTTTTCAAAAAGATTGTCTATTGTAAGAGCTCTGCCGATTAATGTATCCTTGATAAATTCAACACCTAATTTTTTTAGTGTCTCTATTTCTGTCTCAACAATTCTTTTTGGAAGTCTGAATTCAGGAATACCATATACAAGAACTCCTCCCAATTTATGAAATCCTTCAAATACGGTTACCTTAATTCCGGCTTTAGCAAGATCTGCTGCACAGGCAATTCCGGCAGGTCCTGAACCTATTACAGCCGCTTTCAGGTTTTCATTTATTTCAATAGACTTTGTATCATTTGCCCGCTGCTCCAGATCACGATCGGCAACATAACGCTCCAGACGTCCAATTGATACTGCCTCACCTTTCACACCAACAACACATTTCGCCTGACATTGATCCTCCTGAGGGCATACACGCCCAGTTACGCAGGGCAGAGTATCAGATTCATAAATTACATTTACTGCTTCCTTAAATTCCCTGTTCTGTATATGTTTTATAAAGCCTTTAATGTTAATATTTACCGGGCAACCGCTGATACATGGTGCTTTCGGACATTGCAGACATCTTTGAGCCTCTTCAACTGCTTCTTCTTCAGAATAGCCAAGAGGAACCTCATCAAAATTTTTTCTTCTGATATCCGGCAGCTGCTCCCTCATGGGAACCGATTTATAATTAACAGCCATTGTTTTCCTCCTGCCAGTCTTCGAAACACTTCTGTTCATCATTTTTATAAGTACCTAAACGCTGCATCAGTTCATTAAAATCAACCTGATGCGCATCAAACTCAGGACCATCCATACATGTAAATTTTATTTCATTATTTACCGTAACCCGGCAGGCACCGCACATTCCCATTCCGCATACCATTAATGAATTCAGACTGACTATAGTTTTAATGCTATGCTCTCTGGTCATGTCGGAAACAGCTTTCATCATTATCGGAGGTCCGATTGCAATCACTTCATCAATATTTTTACCGCTTTCAATTTCTTTTTTCAATAAGTCAGTAACAAAGCCTTTTTCTCCATAAGAACCGTCATTTGTTGCAATTAAAAGACTGGATGAAACAGCGTTCATTTTATCTTCCCAGAAAACATAATCTTTGTTTCTGTACCCTATAATCGAAGTTACTCTATTTCCATGTGCAGTTAGTTTTCTTGCTATCGGGAAAACCGGTGCTATACCGATACCGCCGCCGATTATTATTACATCTTTGTTCTCATGAATAACTGACGGATTGCCCTGAGGTCCGAGAACGCCATAAAGAAAATCTCCTGCCTGCATATTCGCCAATCGATGAGTTCCCTTTCCCATTTCCTGAAAAACAATTGATATTGTTTTATTCTCCCGGTCAAAATCTGCAATAGTAAGCGGAATTCTTTCACTTTTTTCATCTATTGTTACAATTACAAATTGTCCAGGTTCTGCACTTTCAGCTATTAATGGTGCATCAAGTAATGCAAAATTCATTCCCGGTCCTAATTTATATTTTTCAATTATTTTTATCATTAAATACTCCTTATGTTAAACTAACTTAAAATAATCCAGATTCTCTGTCAAATGGGTTTTCTTCGACATACCTATTATAATTGAATCAACTTTTTCATTTTTAACTAAAAATCCTAATGATTTTTTAATCGGATTTTCTCCCATACTATTTCTGATCTCTACTGCTTTTATTAAATTCTCCTTTTCAAATAAAGGATTCAATTTCCGAATATCACTTTTCTGAAAATTATAGTTTTCATCAATATTATCCGTCAGTAACCCCTGCGCAAGCGGTGAATATGCCCAAAATCTTATATTATTATCCTTTACCATCTGCAAAATTTCTTTTTCAACTTCTCTTTCCAGATAATTATATTTATATTGAACTATATCAATTTCAAAATCCTGAATAACTCGTTTTAAAATCTCTACTGAAAAATTTGAAAGACCAATTGATCTGATAATTTTCTGATCCCTTAGCTTATTTAAACATTTTAATGTTATTTCAACAGGAACCTTATTATCTGGCCAATGAATAACTATTCCATCAATATAATCTGTTTTAAGCCGCTTTAAACTTTCATTTATCTGCCGTTCAATAGAATCTGGACTATTGTCATGAGAAACTTTTCCTTCTTTCCAAAATAATCCGCATTTTGAAAAAATATTTATTTTAGAACGAATAGAAGATAATTCTTCACCTAAAATTGTTTCAGAAAGACCATAACCATAAATAGGAGCAGTATCAAAAACAGTTACACCTTTTTCAACAGCAAGATGCAAAGTTTCTCTTGCCTCATGCAACTGTACACTTCTCCATCCTTTTTTTGACAACTGCCAGCAACCAAAAATCAAAGTTGAAACTGGTATTTCAAAATCCCTTATGTTATAATAAAACATGACCCAAAAACCGACATATTTATTTTTTTGTCAATTAAATTTGTTTTTATACTTTCAGGTCTTAAATTCATTTTGAAAATCTTGTTTCAATATATTATTACATTTTTCATAATGAATTTTATGTTGCTCAGGCATATTTTCTGGCAACTCAACTTTATTATATGACTCTTTTCTTAATTTTTGGATTAATTTATTCAGTAATTCAACACCGCATAACCAGAATGTGAACCATAAAAAATTACTAACAGAAAATCTGACTTCATTTCTAATCTTTAAAAAAGTTTCATATTCATCCTTTTTTAATATAATATGGAAATTCTTCCATCCTGATTCCGGTATTTGTCGCTGATATCTTACAGTACTTATTTGATGAAATTTATCATTAAAGTGTCTCATACCGTTATTTATTATTAATAATAAAACATTAGAAACAGACCCTATATGCCAGCATAGTTGTCGCCTAGAAAAATAAAAGGAGACAACTATTATGAAGTACAGCAGCCGAATTAAGTCAAGTGT
>JAFGJZ010000150.1 GCA_016928815.1 Spirochaetota bacterium | reverse complement strand
GCTGTATCGAAGCTGTATCGAAGCTGTATCGAAGCTGTATCGAAGCTGTATCGAAGCTGTATCGAAGCTGTATCGAAGCTGTATCGATTTTTACCTGGAAAGTGATTTCAGCTGAATATTAATTAAAAAAATGCTTTCCCAGTATGAAGATAGAGGAATCAGAGTCTGATACCTGCTTGACATCGATGAATGACCGTCTCTGTCCTCACTGATCGATTCAAATGCAGGAGTTTTAATCTTTATAGCTGCAGCCTTTTTATATTGACAACTGCCAGGATGTTACACCGCAAGCGATAAGATCGCAAAAGGGATAACCGGTCATTTTTGAATAAATAGTTTCCGAACTAAAAATATGACTGCATATTTTGACAGAAAAAATTTTTTCAATGGGCAGCAGTGGCTATTTATTACCTGACTTTATTTTAAAATTTAATATTTTCCCGACATAAACAAAATAAAAAACTGTCATTACCAGCTGAACCATTCCGATTATAAAATAGAAAGTAAAACCGGAAAAAATTCCTTTAATATTGGAAATTCTGGACATTGAAAAGGGAAACACAAGGCCTCCAAGTCCGCCACCGGCGGAAGCAAGTCCAAGAATGGGACTTCTGTCTGCTCCGGCAACTCTTCCAATAATCGTCATAACTAATGGGAATATAGATGCACATCCATACCCGGTAACAGCAAAAATTGCGGTTAGATTCTCTCCGTTTTGGCAAATCAGCATCGCTGCAATACCGCCGACCGCTATAATAGAGAAAAGCAGCAATTGCATCTGCAGTTTTACTTTTTTGAAAATAAAAGGATTGATAATCCTTCCGATAAAAAGACCCATCCAGTAAATAGATACTAATGACGCTGCTTTTGAAGGAGAAAATTTATGAATGCGTACTGCAAATTCAGAACCCCAATCGGAAATCCCGACTTCATAACCCACATACAGCATAATTATAAAGGCTGAAGACAATGCAAAAAAATCAGAATATACAGATCTTTTTTTATTACCCTGGATGGCATCAGTACTCATTCCATCAAAATTAATTTTTATGAAAACAAACAGAAACAGAAGCAGTAATGCAGCAGAGGAAGCGACTTTAAACATGTAAGTCCAGGAAATATCATTTTTCAGAAAAATACTTAATATAAACGGCCCGACAATCGCGCCCATCGAAAAAGCGGCATGAAGAATGCCCATAAGATGACTTTCACCATCCTTCTCCATTCTGCTTACAACAAAATTTCCGCTGACTTCAATTATAGCAAAACTGACACCAAAAAGAACTTTCAAAAAAACATTGAGCAAAAAACTGCTGGTACTGCCGAAGAAAAACAGCGAAATAGACAGCATGAATAAGGATGCGGAAATAAGATATTTTGCATTCAATTTAATAAGCATTCGTCCGGCAAATATTGCAGTAATAAAAAAACTAAGAGAAGTGATTGAAAGCATAATCCCTGATTGATTATAATTCCAGTTAAAGTCACGTATAATTTCCGGTAAAGCCGCGCCTGTCAGCATTGCTGAAGTACCAAAACAAAAAAAAGAAAACAGCATGAAAAAATACAAAGCTCTACTACTGCCGGACATAATTCAACCCCTTAACATAAAGTAGACAATTTAAATTAAACCGGAAGATATACAATCATTTTTTCTGCAGACTTGCCTTTCCCTTATTAATAGAATAATTAAAAACCGCATCTGCTGCCTGCATACCCCCGCACAATGTACCGTAAATTCCATGAGAAAATTTTGGCATTAGCAATCCTTCAATCGGCGTAAACATTGAAATGCGGGAAGCACCGAAATTATCCGGCAATGAAGCTATGTCATGTATTGATCCTGAAGCTGTTCCGGTATAGCGTGAATATGTCGCAGGACTTGCAGTGCACATCATCCGGATGTGACTTGATAAATCCGGAATTAGATATTTTTCAAATACCGCTATTATTTTTAAAGCCAGCATATTTTTCTCTTTTTTATAACCGCTTAAATCTGTTATTCGCAAGGTATGCCAGAATTCAAACGGCACCGGATGAATCGATAAAGTTAATACCGGACCGGGTTCATTAGGCTGAATGGTATGAGAGACTGCAATCTGGAAATTATTATCATCAAAAAGAATTTTACCATCAAGAAAAGCGGAATAAATACGTTGCGCTGATTTTTTCCCGGATGTGAGAATGTGATAGTTTCCTTTTAAGCCTTTTCTATTTAAATCAATTCTGTCATCCAGACCTAAATAAACCGTAAAACTGCTGCCTGTCATTTCCATTGAACTGCATTTTTTTACAAATTTCGATTTCTGAACTTGCCTGTTACAGCTGTTTTTTATCATCTCGGCTGTTTTTTTTGCATCAATAGCGGAAATTACGTAATCAGCCTCGATCTGCTGACCGTTTTTTAGAATTACTCCATTAATACGGTTTGTGTCTACGCTAAAGGACTTAACTTCAGTTTTATACTTTATTTTTCCCCCAAGTTCAATTATTTTAGCAGCCATTTGCTGCGGAAGTTCAGAAAAAACGGGCTTAACCGCGTATGCACCTTCGATAATTGAGTGCATAATTCCAATAGAAAGCAACGCTGCAGCATTATCCGGCGGTAATCCGGTCATTGCCGAAAAATAATTGAAAATCTCTACAAAAGGATATCCATTCATTTTATGACAATTAATAAATTCAGAGAAAGAATAATTTCTGAATCTGACAATGTCCGGAGAATTAAAAATAAGGTTAATAATATCTGTCATATTCATTTTAATTTTCAATTTTCGAATATTTTCAAAAATAGATGATGTTTTTCTGAAAAAAGCAGTAATCCTGTCTTTATCCGCATCTGGAAAATCAATAATCCGGTTTAAAAATTCATTGAAATCGGAAGGAAATATAAAATGATCAATTTTTACATTGGGTGCATCAGCAACAAATAACGAACCAAAAATATCGTTAATTCTATCTGTTTTTAGATTTAATTTAAAGAAATCAATGAAATCAGAAATATCCGGCATCATCTGACATGTATCAAAGGTATAATCATCTCTTTTAAATGAAGTAACTGCACCGCCTGGCCTGTTCCATTTTTCTACAACAGTAACATTTGTATTTTCCGAATCATGTATCAGACACGTTAAAGCGGCACTAAGTCCGGAAATACCGGCACCAATCACGACAACATTTTTCATTTTTATCCTCTGAGTAATAAACACAAAATCCCATCATTTCAGTTACTTTACCTTGAAAATTTTTCGGATAATACTGATTTGAATTAAAACTAACAGAATTAAATATCAAACTGAAACTCTGATTTATAATATTTAATTATCAGTCTTAAAATTCTTTTAAAATTTTACATCTTTTTCACGTCTATATAGAAGAGGTAAATTATAAAATGGAAAGCTCTATTAGAATTAATATTAACGCAAAATTATTAATTGCTGATTTTTCTGAAAAATCCGGAATCTCGATGTGTTCTGTTGCAAAGATTCTATTGCAAAAAGTTGATATGAAATTCAAAACAACCCCCTCAACACCAGGTTTAATCAAATACCAAATCGATCAGCCTGAATACAACTGGGATGTTCTTCACTACAGGTTATCCCAATGTGAAAAAGAGCAATTTGAAGGTATGAGAATAAAATATAAATTAAGTATTAGTTTTCTCGTTTTAATCGGTATTTTTTTATTTTTAGACGAATTAATCAAAGAATTTTTCGGCGAAATACAAAATATAGAAAAAATTTGCTATAATTATCCCGCATTAATTAATTTAAAAATTTTATATAGAAATTCATGCTGGATTCTTAGAGAAACAATACCATAAACCAGAAAAATATTGACTTGAAATATTTTAAAACATAATTAAACTTGCATATCCTGCAAATGAAAAAATCATAGGGAATAAGGACCAATAATGAACAGTTTTTCAATCACCGGCGTAATAATGATTCAAAATTTTTTCAGTCCTGCATGGAAACCTTTAATGGATTTTTTATCCGAATTCGCAGCTAATGCACCCGGTTATATAATCATTCTGCTTTTTATATATTTCTGCATTGACAGGAAATTCGGTCTGCGACTGTTTCTTTTTATGGTCATTTCAGATGCTTTAAACAGACTCCTAAAAACTGTATTCATGCAGCCGAGACCTTTTCAGATTAATAATAACGTAAAAATCTATTTTAATCCTGAAACAAAACATCTTGGATACGGCATGCCTTCAGGTCATGCACAAAGTTCAGTTGTAATTTACGGCACCTTGTTTTATCACATAAAAAAAACATTATTCCGGATATTTATTATTCTGATTCTAGCCGGTATAGCGTTATCAAGATTATATCTCGGCGCACATTCAATCTTTCAGGTTCTGTCCGGACTAATTACCGGTTTATTAACATTATTTTTCCTGATAAAATATGAAAAAAAAATTCTGGATAAAGTCATCCGTTTAAGACCATTAGTTTTTTCTCTAATCTCCCTTTCATCCGGAATCCTCTTCCTATTTACTGTTCTCTCTGTTTAACAGATAAGAACATCCTTTAACGAATATAACTTTTTAAACATTAAAAATGCCGTACAGGCGGCAGGTCTTTTCCCGGGAGTTATTATTTCCAGCTTTTTACTTTACCGAAAGTGCGGATTCAAACTGCCTGAATCATGGATAGCAAGAATAAGTTCATATCTTTCGACAGTGATTTTTGTTTTTATTGCGATTTATCTGATAGAAAAGCCGGTTTTATTGTATTTTAATGATTTTCACATTCTGGTACTAATCGCTTTTTTAATCCGTTTGTTTTTCGGTTTCATTATTTTTTATACCATTCCGGTATTATTTTCAAAACCCTTAATTAAAAAACAGATGAAAGATTAAACCGTAATGCCGAGCCAGTTATATAATACATCGGGTATATCTATTCTGTCTGAATCCTGAACATAAACGGCAAATACACCCAAAGCCTGAATTTCTTTTATGTTTCTGAATTCATCATCGAAAAAAATCATGTTTTCATATGAAACTCCGCTTCTTGCTTTCAGCGATTCAAAATGTCTGATTTTACTTCCGGGATAAATTTCATGATATTGAAAAAAATCATAAATTTCCAGCATCATTAAAATACTTTTTGCCCATGCAGGTTCTTCAGTTCTGCTTGCTGTTGCAGTTTTTATATTCATTTGATTCAGGGTTTTCAAAAGGGAAAGCATGCCGTCATATAGAAAAATCCTGCGTCCGGCTCTGTCCTGTAATTGGTTATTTACTATTTTATATGGTGGGTCAGTACAATCACACCACGTACCGCCGCAATTCCATAATGTAAAATCAAGATCAAAAACAACAAGTTTTTCCATACTCATCAGTTACCGTTACTGTCTGTCTGTTTTTTCTGTCAGTTCTCTTGTTCTTATTCTCAGCTGTACTCTTCGAAGCTTTGCTTCAAGTTTCATTTCTGATCCGGTTTTTTCAATTTGTGCAATTATTTCCTTTTCCGCTTTTTTCTCATCTGATTTATCAATAATCCTTCCGGAAAAAGCTTCCTCAGCAAGTATGGTCATTTTGTTTTCATTAAACTCAAACACTCCGTTTGAAAGAAAAAAATATTCGTAATAATTCTGCTGAAAAGGTTTGAATTCAATTATTCCTTCTTTCAGCAGAGTAAAAAACGGAACGTGATTCGGATAAATACCGAATTCTCCCTCCACTCCGGGGGCCTTCATATATTCAATTTCCCCACTGAATAAAATTCCTTCAGGAGTAACAAGTTCAAAAAAAATATTACTCATTTCATTTTCCCGACTTCTTCATTCGATCAGCTTCCTCGAGCACTTCTTCTATGCTTCCCTTGTACATGAATGCCTGTTCCGGCAGATCATCATGTCTTCCTAAAAGAATTTCTTCAAAACCCAGAATTGTATCCTGAAGTTTCACATATTTTCCGGTAATATTACTAAACCGTTCCGCCACAAAAAACGGCTGTGAAAGGAAACGCTGAATTTTTCTGGCCCGGTTAACAGCAACCTTATCTTCATCTGCAAGCTCATCCATTCCGAGAATGGCAATTATGTCCTTTAGTTCCGCGTACCTCTGAAGAATTTCCTTGACCCCTTTTGCGACTCTGTAATGATCTTCACTTACTACAAGCGGAGACAAAGCTGTTGATGATGAAGTAAGCGGATCAACCGCCGGATATATACCCATCGCCGCTATATTACGGTCAAGATTTGTAGTTGCATCAAAATGTACAAATGCTGTTGCAGGAGCAGGGTCTGTGTAATCATCAGCAGGAACATATACAGCCTGAATGGATGTTATTGACCCGTTTACTGTTGATGCAATCCTCTCCTGAAGCGTACCCATTTCAGTTGCAAGTGTCGGCTGATAACCAACAGCTGAAGGCATTCGCCCGAGCAATGCTGATACTTCCGAACCGGCCTGTGTGTATCGGAAAATATTATCAATAAAAAGAAGAACATCCTTTTTCATCTGATCACGGAAATATTCAGCTATTGTAAGTCCTGTCAATGCAACCCGCAGTCTTGCTCCGGGAGGTTCATTCATCTGACCGAACACAAGGGCCGTGGACTCCAGAACCCCTGCATCCTTCATTTCATTCCACAGGTCATTTCCTTCCCTAGTTCTTTCACCGACACCGGCAAAAACCGAATTCCCCTGAAGCACTTTAGCAACATTATTCATAAGCTCCGTTAAAAAAACTGTTTTACCGACTCCTGCGCCCCCGAAAAGGCCTATCTTTCCTCCTCTTGGATAAGGTGTCAGTAAATCAATAACCTTTATACCTGTAGGAAAAATATCAACCTCAGTCATGTATTCATTAAATTTCGGAGATTCCCTGTGAATCGGAAGTTTCGGACAGTTTTTAAAATCACCAAGTCCGTCAATAGGAGCACCGGTTACATTCATCATTCTGCCGAGAACATTTTCACCTACAGGAGCCTGAATGGGAGCACCGGTGTCCAGTACCAGCATTCCGCGGCTAAGGCCTTCGGTTTCATCCATAGCTATACATCTGACTTTATTCTCACCAATATGTGCCGATACTTCCAGAACGATCTGTCTTTCTTTTATAACAAGTGCATTATAAATATTCGGCAGATTCCCTTCAGAAAATTCCACGTCAAGAACAGCGCCTACAATCTGTATAATTTTTCCTTCATTCATGAATACCCTCTAAGTTTTTCATTTCGCCGACGATCCGCCGACAATTTCAGATATTTCCTGTGTAATCTTAGCCTGACGCTCCTTATTTATCTGCAAAGTCAGCATATCAATCATATCCGTTGAGTTATCAGTTGCAGAATCCATTGTCGTCATTCTTGCTGCATTTTCCGAAGCATATGATTCAAGAAGTCCGCGCCACACAAGAAAATTTATATAACGCGGGAATATAGCGTTAAAGATTTTATCAACTCCCGGTTCTGTTTCAAATTTCAAAGGACCTGTATCATAATCCTCCGAATGCTCCTCGAGTTCAATCGGCAAAATCGTTTCCTTTACTACTATCTGCGAAATAGCCGACTGAAACCGGTTATAAACGAGAACCACCCTGTCGACTTCATTGTTATTGTAAAGGGATATAATTTCACTTCCGATCCTGACAGCCAAACTGAAATTAAACTGATGAAATGCATTCCGGTATTCACTGTAAACATCAAATCCGTTTTTCTCAAGAAACGAAGAAATTCTGTTCCCTATGGAAATAATTTTCATTTCCTCAGATGACGTTTCAGCAAGTGATTTGAATGTTTTAATAATGTTACTGTTAAACCCTCCGCACAGACCTTTATCGCTTGAAATCAGAATATATAAAGTTCGGTTTCCGGGACGTTTTACAAAGAACTCACTGGCATAATTCCCATCTGAAAATATAAGCATGTGAGTTAATGACTTTATTCTCGCTGAATACGGTCTCGCCTTAATCATATTATCCTGTGATTTTTTCAGCTTACTTGTCGCTATCATTTTCATGGCGCTTGTGACTTTTTTTGTCGATATTATAGTCTTACGCCTGTTTTTTAATTCTTTTAATCCGGCCATAATTATATTTTATGCTCTTCTTCCTCTTCTTTAACTTCCCGCTTCTCATCCAGATTCATATTTTTCAAATTCGGCATTTTCTTTTCGGTTTTCATACCTTTCGCTGCAGCCTTACCGGATAATTTTATTAGCGGTTCTTTTTTAACTTCCATCTTCTCAACAAATACTTCAGTAAAAGGAGCAATTACCTCATCCAGTTTTTTCCTGAGTTCATCGGATAATTTGTCAGATGAACCTATTTCCTCAATGATATTCCTGTGCGAAAGTCTCATTGTATCGAGAAGTTCAGCTTCATACTTTGTTACGTCCGTCACTTCTACGCTGTCAAGAAACCCGCTCACAGCCGCATAAAAAACAATAACCTGTTCCTCTCCTGAAAGAGGAGTAAACTGGGGCTGTTTCAGAATTTCAATCAGCCGCTCTCCGCGCTTCAGCTGCTGCTGGGTCGCCTTGTCGAGATCTGAACCGAATTTGGCAAAAGACTCCACTTCCCTGTATTGAGCAAGATAAAGCTTAAGAGAGCCGATTACGTTTTTCATGATTTTTTTCTGCGCGGCGCCTCCGACACGGGAAACCGAATATCCGACATCTATTGCAGGACGCACACCTGCATTAAAAAGATTCGCTTCAAGAAAAAGCTGACCATCAGTTATGGAAATTACATTTGTAGGAATAAAAGCCGAAATGTCTCCGGCCTGAGTTTCTATTACCGGCAATGCGGTTAAGGAACCTCCTCCCAGTTCATCTGACAGTTTGGCAGCTCTTTCAAGCAGACGCGAATGAAGATAAAAAATATCCCCGGGATATGCTTCACGTCCCGGCGGGCGTTTTAAAAGAAGGGACATCTGTCTGTATGCCCAGGCCTGCTTCGTAAGATCATCATAAACAATCAAAGCATGCATTCCGTTATCACGGAAATATTCCCCCATTGCGGCTCCGGAATACGGTGCAAGAAACTGCAACGGAGCCATATCATCGGAAGTTGAAGCGACAATTATGGTATATTCCATCGCTCCTTCCTCTTCAAGTCTGGCAGCTATATTAGCGACTGCTGATGATTTCTGTCCGATTGCAACATATATACAGAAAACATTTTTACCTTTCTGATTAATAATCGCATCCACGCAAATTGCCGTTTTTCCTGTTTTCTTATCACCTATAATAAGTTCACGCTGTCCACGCCCAATCGGAATAAGACCGTCTATCGCTTTAATTCCTGTCTCCAGCGGAGTATCAACACTTTTTCTGGAAAGAATTCCCGTAGCTTTTCTTTCAATCGGACTCAACTTTTCAGCTTCAACAGGTCCTTTACCGTCAAGCGGTTCACCAAGAGGATTTACAATTCTGCCCAGCAGTCCTTTCCCTACCGGAACCTCGGCGACCATATTTGTTCTTTTGACAATATCTCCCTGACGCACGGATGTTTCTCCGGAAAAAAGAACCGCGCCGACATTGTCTTCCTCAAGATTTAAGGCAAGTCCCTTAACTCCGCCGGGAAATTCCAGCAACTCACCAAGTACGACCTTTTCAAGACCGAAGATTGTTACAATTCCGTCACCGACACGGATAACCTCTCCGATTTCCTCTACCTCGGTTTTAAGATTCAGATCTTCGATCTGCCTTTTAATTATTGATGATATTTCCCCAGCATTAATCTGCATTTTTCAGCTCCGGATTTGAAATTTTACAGCATTTTTTTCTTAATACGTCTTAATTTCCCTTCAAACGAATTGTCATATATTACGTTACCGATAACAACTTTAAAACCGCCGATTATACCCGGATCGGCATCGTAACTTTTTATATGCGCCCCTTCAGGATCAACCTTTTTTAAATAGAGATCAATTTTCTCTTTCAGTTTTTCATCAGGCTCAAAAGGCGTGATAATGCGTGTTTTACGGATATTATATGTTTTTTTCAGTTTCTCGGTCCATACATAAAGTAAATCCGGGAAAATAAAATATCTTGATTTTTTAATTATGAGACAGAAAAGGTTTATCAGATCTTCCGGGAATTCCGCTTTGAGACTCTGCATGATTTTCAGCTTGTTCTGCGGAGATACTGATTTTGAAAGCAGCATTGATTTAAAACCCGGCACCTCTTTCAGCAGCCTATCAAACACCTTAAGCGCCTCGGTAATGTTCTCAACGCTTTCAATATTATCCGCTGATTTATAAAGTGCGCCTGCATAAATGTCAGTCAGTCTTTTTTCCATTATTGTATCATCGAATTTATAGTTTTATTTACTATTTCCGCATTTTCCTCTGAAGTCATTATGCGCCCCAGAATTCTCTCGGTTGTATAAACTGTAAGGCCGGCAATGTCCTGCTTTATGGATTCAAGAACTTTGCTCCTTTCAATCTCAACCTGTTTTTTTGCCTGCTCAATAATCACTGTAGATTGAATTTTTGCTGTCTGTATTACGTCAGCTTTCAGTCTTTCAGCGGAACGTCTGGCTGCATCAACGATTCTTTCCGCTTCTTTTCTGGCTTCCTCCACAATTTCAGCCTGTTCATGAAACATAAGTTCCGTTTCAATTTTCAGTCTGCGGGATGCCTCAAGATCGGAACTGATCTTTTCCTCCCGGTCTTCAATTATCCTGCAGATAGGGCCCCAGAAATATCTTTTCAAAATAAAAAATACGATTAAAAAACTGATTACAATTAATACAGAGAGTCCGAGATTTAAAGAAACCATATTATTTCCTCATTTAACTGTATTATATATCAGAAACGCAATCAATGCACAGAAAAAAGCAACTCCTTCAACTAGAGCGGCTCCCAGAATCATCAGCATCTGAATTTTTCCGGATGCCTCCGGCTGACGCGCAACAGCCTGAACAGCAGCAGATCCTATTAATCCAATACCGATACCGGCTCCTATCGCTACAAGTCCTGCGCCTACACCGGCACCGATTAAAGTAATTCCTGTTCCTACATCCATCATAATCCTCCTATATTAATGCGAATGCTCAATAGCTTCGCTTATAAAAATCGCAGAAAGAAGCGTAAATACATATGCCTGCAGAAATGCAACAAGACATTCCAGCAGGTAAATAAAAACTGAAGCGGCAACGGAAGGTGCTATTACAAAATAATTCCACCCGAGTTCCTTTCCTCCCCATCCGATTAACAGAAAAGTAAGTATTACGGCATGCCCTGCTACAATATTTGCAAAAAGCCTTATCGACAGTGCAAACGGCTTTGTTAATATTCCCATAAATTCAAACGGAGCGAGAAGAATGTTGAACACCAGAGCAATAACAAAATTATTCTCTTTGAATGACAGTGGAAGGAAATTTTTAAGATATCCCAGTATCCCGAATTTTTTAATTCCGGATGAAATGACAACACTGAACGTAATAACCGCCAGGGCTGCGGTTACTGAAAGATTCTTTGTAGAACCCGACATAAAAGGGATCAATCCGATGAAATTCTGCATGAAAATAACCATGAACAGTGTAAGGAAAAAAGGCAGATATTTTTTATAATCATGGGGCAGAACCGGCCTGACAATGTCATCCCGGACGAAAAGAACCAGCGTCTCAACCAGACGGCCCATAAATTTTTTCTGCACGATCTGATTTTTCTTATAAAAACTGAGAACGATTATTATGAGAAAAGTACCTATCCAGAAAAAAACAAAATCAGAAGTAATTGAAATGTTCAGGTCTCTGCCATTAATTGTAACCGGCTTAAACACGGGAAGAGGTATTTCGAAACCCATAATATCAATAAAATTATGATCCGTAAGGTGCAGCATCATTGGATCGTTTTCAGAGTTATGATTTTCAACTGCTGAAATATCAGTAACCGGATAAAGCATCAGCAGCAGTAAAATTAGTTTCAGAAATCTTAATGCTCCGGTTTTACGGCCTGCTTTTGAAATACTTAAAATATACATACAGATTTGATCCTATTATACCCCAAAAAAACCCGATCAGTGTAAAAATGCTGCCTGTATTAAAATTTTCATCCAGCCGGATCCCGAGAAAAACAAACAGTGCAATGGAACCTGCAATGGTAAATCCGATATGAAGAGTCTTTGTAAACCCGTCAATATTTTCCGGAATCTTTTTTTCATTCATTCATAATTCCTGAAAGCGGACAGCCATTCTCATAATTAAGTATACTTTAAATCAATAGCGGATAAATACAATAAAAAAAATTAAAATAAAAAATAAAAATTTTTACATTAATCCTCTTTTTTCCCGTTTAAAGTATAACAGCTTGTTAAACAGGAGAAATAACATGAAATTAAAACCGTCCGTCCGGGAAAATAATGATGCTGAAAAATGTCTCCGTGATAAATTTTTCTTCAGTGAATTCAGAGACAGTCAGTTCAGAATTATTGATTCAATACTCAATGGACATGACATTTTTGTATCAATGCCGACAGGAGCCGGAAAATCCTTATGCTATCAGATTCCGGCCTGCCTCCTGGAAGGCACAGCCGTAGTAATCAGTCCGCTGATTTCTTTAATGAAAGATCAGGTGGATAAAGCCGTCAGCCGGGGAATTAAAGCCGTGTTTCTAAACAGTTCCATGGATTCAGCAGGGAAACAGATTATTTATGAAAAATTATTATCAGGCCAGACTGACATAATTTATACTGCACCGGAAAGATTCTCAATGATAAATTTCCGGGAAATTTTAAGAAAGATTAAAATTTCTTTTTTCGCAATTGATGAAGCACACTGTATTTCTGAATGGGGTGCCGACTTCCGTCCCGATTATCTGAATCTATCCTCAATCAAAAATGATTTTCCGGAAATCAGAATAGCTGCATTTACAGCATCTGCAACACTTCAGGTACAGAAAGACATAATAAAAAAACTTCAAATGCAAAAACCGCTTATTATCAGAAATTCTTTCAACAGAGAAAATCTTTTCTACGAAGTTCGGACCAAACATGATGCAGACTCTCAGATTCTGGAAATAATTAAATCCATGCCTGTAAAATCGGGTATTGTTTACCGTACAAGCAGAAAAAGTACTGAAAAAACAGCATGGTTTCTCAGACAGAACGGAATCAGGGCTGCAGAATATCATGCCGGACTTGATAATGAAACCAGGAAAGATACACATGATAAATTTCTGATAAATGATATTAATATTGTTGTCGCAACGATTGCATTCGGAATGGGAATCGACAAGCCGGACATACGGTTCATCATACACGGAGATCTTCCGAAAAACATGGAAGGATACTATCAGGAAACAGGCCGTGCGGGAAGAGACGGTCTTCCGGCGAAATGTATTCTTTTATTCAACCGCGGAGACATTCCCAAATTGAAATATTTCATCAGCCAAATTGAAAATGAAAATGAAAAAAGCAAAGCATATAAGAAACTTGATATCATGATGAACTATGCCCTGTCATCACACTGCCGACGGAAAAAAATTCTGAACTATTTTGATGAAGCATACACTTCAGAAAACTGCGGCATGTGCGACATCTGTACCCGTTCATTTAAAAAGAAGGATTCTACCCGCGATGCACAGCTGGTTATCAAAGCCATAAAAGAAACAGGCGAACGTTTCGGAGCTGCCCACATATCAAACATACTTAAAGGAGCAGATACTAAAAAAATCAGAAATTACAACCACCAGATTCTGTCTTCCTATGGAACAGGCAGTCATGAGAAAACTCTATACTGGCGGGATCTCATAGACGAAATGATAATACAGCATGCTGTTTCCCAGACTCCGCAGGAATACACTATTCTTAAAATTACTGAACATGGACGGAATATTCTCACAGGAAAAGAAGCTTTTTTTGTAAATTACAAGCCGGGGTAGAATGACCAGGTTTGCAGGAAGGTGTTTTTTTCGTTGAAATATTTTCAGGCTAATGACTGAATGTTTCAATTGACGAAAAAAGCGAGGACCAGAATGAAAGACCCCAGGCATGACAGACTCTCCGATCTTCTTGTGAATTATTCCTGTTCGCTGAAGCCTGGTGAAAAAGTCCTGATTCAGGCAACTGATGTTCCGGTTGAAATGATTGAATCATTGATTGCTGCTGTTTATAAAGCGGGTGCATTTCCTGTTGTTGACATGAGATTCAGCCGCATTGAACGAAGCATCCAGATCGGTGCAACAAAGGAAAGTCTTGAAGCTATCTGCGACAGTGAACTTCACCGGATGAAAAACATGGATGCTTTTATCGGTATTCGGGGACCTGCCAACACCAAAGAGCTCAGCGATGTTCCTTCTGCTCTGTCACAGTTATATGATACTATTGTGTCCGAACCTGTTCATTCCAGAGTCAGGGTTCCTCATACAAAATGGGTTGTTCTCCGATACCCGACTACACACATGGCGATGATGGCCAAGATGTCCACTGAAGCATTCGAGAATTATTTTTTCAATGTAACTGCCGATGTAAATTATAAAAAAATGTCCGCTGCCATGGACAAGGCGGTTGAATTTATGAAAAAAATCGATCGGGTTGAAATAAAGGGAAAAGGAACCGATATTTCTTTTTCAATTAAAGGAATCGGAATCATTAAATGCGACGGACACAGAAATATTCCTGACGGAGAAATTTATACTGCACCGGTCAGAAACAGCGTTAACGGAGTTATTACATATAATACACCTTCGACAAACCATGCGTTTACATTTGAAAATGTTAAACTGACCTTTAAAGACGGAAAAATTGTCGATGCAGTTTCAAATGACACTAAGCGTATAAATGAAGTTCTTGATGTCGATGAAGGTGCGAGATATATCGGAGAATTTGCACTCGGCTGCAACCCGTACATAAATTCGGCAATCGATGAAATACTTTTCGATGAAAAAATTTCAGGTTCTTTCCATTTTACTCCCGGTAACGCATATGATGCTGCAGACAACGGCAACCGCAGCGCACTTCACTGGGATCTTGTATGCATTCAGACACCTGAATACGGCGGCGGTGAAATATACATGGACGGCGAGCTGATCCGTAAGGACGGGAAATTTGTTCATGAGGCATTTCTGGATCTTAATCCGGAAAGTTTGAAATAGATTTTCCTATGATTTACTGCTTATTTTCAAACGAAGTTCTTACATATATTTATCATTTTATCATTTATAATACTGCCGGTATTCCGGCGCAGAAATTATAATGAAAATTTTATAACAATTTCAGTTCCTTTTTCAGCTTTAATATCATAAGTGCCGTTTAACTGCTCAACCAGCATTTTAACTATTGCAAGACCGAATCCATGGGAATTATCATCTATAAATTTCTCATTAAAACCGATACCGTTATCTTTGACTGTCATAATTATATTTTTATCAATATTTTTAATTGAGATAAATATTGTACCATTATCCCGGTCCTTAAATGCGTACTTAAAAGCATTGGTCAGGAGCTCATTAAGGATTATTCCGATAGTAATTGCATGTTTTGATGATATGTTAAAATCAGATATTTCTTTTTCAACAATTATTTCATTTTGAACAATGAATAAAGACACAATTGAATCTAAAAGATCTTTAATATAAATAAGAATTGAAATTTCGCTGGTGTCTCTGGAAATCAATAACTTATCATAAAATATACGCATACCTTGAACGCGGGAGATGGCATCCTGCAGTGATGCTTTCACCTCCGGAATTACAGTCGAATTGGATTGTAATCTTAAAAAACTCTCAATATTGGCAATATTATTCTTCATCCGGTGATGGACTTCTCTTAGAAAAACCTCTTTTTCAGCGAGCTGTTTTTTGATTTCCTCTTCAGCCTGCTTGCGTTCGGTGATGTTCCGCCAGGTAGTATGAAGCATTAATTGCCCTTTAAATTTAATAGGCATGAGAGATACATCAACAATAAATTCTTTTTTTTCTGAATTTAAACATATCCAGTCAAAACGGTGTAAACCTTTTTCATATGCAATCTCAATCATTTTAAGAGCTTTTTCCCTGGAACTTTGACCGTCAGCCTGATATTCCGGAGAAATGTCAACAGGCGGTTTATATAAAAATTGTTCACGGGTCATTTTTAACAATACAAGAGCCGCCTGATTACATTCAATAAAAACACCTGATTGATCTATCAGCAATATTGCATCTGCTGAATCCTCGAATAATTTTCTAAATGTCAATTCACTTTCACGCAGCGCCTTTTCCATCTGATTCCGCATGGTAACATCCTGCACTGTAGAAATCATCAGATTCTGATCAATGACTGGAATATTGATAGCATGAACATATCTCTCCTCATTATCCTTGGTGACAATTTTTAAATTATCCCAATTCATTCTATCCGGTTCTCCGCTTTGCATATCTGAAATGATTTTTCCCATCATTAAATTCCGGTATTCAGGATCAGGGAAAACCTTATCAAAAAAGATACTGACATTTGAAAGAATATCTCTCGACCAGCCATAGATTTCTTCAAACTTGCTGTTCATGTATTTAACAACACCATCATCAATAGAGTTAACAGCAAAACCTATAGGCATGTTGGAAAAGATTGTCTCAATATATTCATTACGCTTTTTTAATTTTTCTTCCGTTAATTTCCGCTCGCTCAGCTCACTTAATAATTTTTTATTTGTGTCATATAACTTAAACGCCATTTTAATTGAAGTATCCAGAATAACAATTCCGGAATTTTTAACAACATAACCATACGAAGTTAACTTTTCTGTCTTTTCAACAATTTCCGGTTCTGTATGAGAAGATAAAAAAACAATTGGAATATCTATATGGCTGAGGATCTGCTCGGCAGCCTGTGTCCCGTCAATACCAGCACCAAGATCAATATCCATAAGAATTAAATCATAAATCGAAGTTCCGTCAATAACAGATTTTACGGCATCATTACCATTTGATACATGATCAACAGTGTAACCGATATTTTCCAATTGTTTTTTTTCAAGTATTGCAATTAATGCTTCATCTTCTACAAGAAGAATTTTCTTTTTTTCTGATTCCACTAATAACCATTCTCCATGACTTTCCGGATTTCTTATAATTCAAAATATTTATAATCGGATAAACATCATATTGAATATCCATTCCATGCTTAATTTCTCTGCACAAATTTCCACAAAAGCCCGGCAGTGTAATAATTCGCTTTTTGTTTCTCTCAAAACAATTGACCGTTTTATTTAACATTAATGAGATCCATTACATTATCAGTGCAGTCATATTTTCCGCCGCTGTCGGACACCGGAAAACTATACCTTTTTATCCTTACATCATCATACCTGTAAAACAAAAATAGTTTTGTATGATTTCCATCCGCAGAAAATGCAGAATAAGTTTTTATATTAAGCCATTCAAACAGAAATGTCAAAAACAATTATTTTCAATTTAAAAGATACAGCAGAGAAACAATGGTGAAAATTATCAAATATTTTTCAGCTGCCTGAACCAGTAATATATTCCTACCGGTTAAATTTAAATTTTAATTGAAAGTTCAATGATCCTGAAATATAATTAATCAATATCTTATGAGTGGAGCGAAGCTTTACTGTAAGAATAAATTTCCAGTGAGTTTCTTCATGAACAGTTGTTTATACTTGCCAGGTGAATATTATTTCTACAACTAAATTTCCACTTTCAGAAAGGAGTATTATTATGAAAAAAGTTTTGAATGTGTTTGCATTTTGTCTGGTTTTGGTGCTGCTCCTGTTTGCAGATGAAGTATTTGCACATGCCTTTATTGATGCTGAATATGCTATGGTCTTTACCGGATACAATGATGTTCAGATACCGGCTGATGACGGCACACGGTTTTCATTAAAAGATGACATTCCCCAGGATGCTGCTTTTGCACCAAGATTGCGGCCCGGCTTCACATTTTTAAAAAAGCATAGTCTGCTGCTTCTTGCTGCCCCTTTGACCGTTTATGGAGAAGGTACAATTGATGAAGATATCGTTTATCGCGGAAAGACCTTTGACGCAGGTTCTAAAGTTAAATCAATTTACAGATTTGATTCATACAGAATTACATACCGTTATACTTTTACGGATAATAATCAGTTTTCACTTGCAGCAGGCATTACCGGAAAAATACGTGATGCGGAAATTATGCTTATAGGTGAAAATGTTTCCGCCGGTAAGAGTAATACCGGTTTTGTGCCACTTATCCATTTTATGGCACAATGGAAGTTCAATGATAAATACAGCATGCTGCTTGATATGGACGCACTTGCCTCTCCATACGGGAGAGCAGAAGACGCACTTTTTGCATTACAGTATCACTATAATGAAAAAACAAGTTTAAGACTGGGTTATCGGATTCTTGAAGGCGGTTCAGACGGCGGCGGTGATGTTTACACATTTGCTTTACTTAATTACATATGTGCCGGACTGACCGCAGAACTATAAACGCTATTAAGCAGGAATTATAAGTTTGTATTAACAGCCCGTATATTAAAAAGTGGTATAACTATCCTGCAGCTTGTTACTGGTTCATTTATGATTTCATGTAAATTTTATTTTTCCACAGCCTTCTTTATGTTTTTAAAATTATTATTTCGTCATCCTTTTTCTTTTTATCTAATGGAAATGCCTTTATCTCAATTCCGAGTCCAAGATTATGAAGGTATTCAATTAATGTAGAAATTTTCATATCTTTTCTGGTTTCTAATTTTGATACACCTGATTGAGAAAAAGAACTTATATCTTCCTGTCTCATACCTCTTTTTTCCCTTATTTCAGAAAGACGAATCTGTAATATTTCTTTTTCTGCCTCTTTGTATGCTTTTTTAATTCTTTTTTCAGGTAGTGTTGAAGCTAATTCAGTAATAAAATCACTTTGCTTTTTTATTGCTTTCATTTTTTTTCCTCCTTGTTTTTATATGGTCATCAAGTAAATCATCAGCTATTGGAATCATCCTTTCATAAAATCTTTTATCACCGCGTTTATCCATTCGGCTAATTGAACTGTTCTTTCTATCATCCACATGCATGAAATATAATAAGTATTTAATATGAAGTCAAGTGAATATTCCATTGAGTTCATAATATTTTCATTCGTTAATTTTTATAAAATGCAATAACTATAACAGTACGACGGGGTAGGCTTTTCACACAACGCTCCATCAATAAACGACATTTGGCGCTATGTACTCGCCGAGCAAAATTTGGCGCAGCCCAGAGCGCAGCAGAGCGTTTACCGAATGTTAGACTTAGTTTTACTTTGCTTTTGTATAGTACAAAATTAAATATTTAACTTTCATAGTAAAATCATCATCATTTATATAATAAGTTACTCGGTTTTTTAGATGTAATTTCAAAAAAAACAATTTTCGTAATAGCAGTATCGTCAAACTGAGCCCCAGGATATATTTCTTTAATAATAAATCGTATTTTCGAAACATTTTTTTCATATTCACTAATATCATAAAAAGAAAAAGAATTCAGATCATCAAATCTATATG
>JAFGJZ010000149.1 GCA_016928815.1 Spirochaetota bacterium | reverse complement strand
GCAACTGAGCCGGAGCACTTTTTCTTTGCCAGGCGTTTCTTTTTGTGCGAGCAAAAAGAAATGCCGGAGCTCACGTCTGCTCAGACGTACATCCTTGCAAGGCTTCCAAAGCCGCCATTATACATAATCACGCATCTGCTCATACATTTTTTTGGCGATGCCGAGATTGGAGTTTTTAGAAACATTGAGGGAGTACTCATCATAAAGCATATCTTCAAAAATATCTTCCGCATTACCGCCGTGAAACATCTCGCCCTTTTCAACAGTCTTGCGCATCGTATTGAACATCTGCTTCACGAATAATGATTCCATTTCTATACAGGTATCCATCAGTTTTTTATCAAGAGGCTTTTTAACTTTAGGATCAATAATTTTAACGCTTAATTCGTCACTGAAGCCGGCGGATTCATCATTTTTTGAAGTAATCTTTCTTACGGTTTCATCAACCTTTGTTCTTGCAAAATCAGCAGCCGAATTATTTACTGATGACAGTTCCATTTTTCACCTACCTTATGATCAGATCCGCATGAAGCGCACCTGCCTCTTTCAATGTTCTGAGAACGGAAATCATGTCGGCAGGAGTAAGCCCCAGGTAATTCAGAGCCTCTACAAGGTCCTTAACTGTTGATGAATCTTTCATTTCCAGTGCGGAAGCCTGCTTATCCTCTCCGTCAATACGAATTGTCATTCCGGCTTTGGAAATAACTGATGATGAAATTTTTACATCGCCGCCCATAACAATCGTTCCGTCTTTTTCGTTAATGACAACCCTTGCCCTCATGGAAGGCGTTACTTCAATATTTTCAATTTTGGAAATAAATTCACTTGCCTTGACATTTTCAGGAATAACAAAAGTTATTTTCCCGTCCTGGGAAATCACGGGATTCAACGACGCATATTCCTCTTTTGCCTGTTCAGCAATCTGATTGGCAACGGCAAAATCCCATTCCTTCAGCACTATTGATACTGAATTATTCTGAATATATTTATGTACAATTTCCTTTTCAACTATTCCGCCCTGACTGATGATGCCGACAGTTTTAACGGGTTTATCACGTGTAAGCGCACTTCCGGTTTTACCGGTTACAACCGAACCCTGTGCAACAACATATACTACGTTATCAGCGCCTTTGAGCGGTGACTGAACAAGAATGCCGCCTTCAATGGATTTTGCATCTCCTATTGATGAAACGGTTACCGTTACGCTGTCGCCGACCCTTACGAAGGACGGAAGATTCGCGGTTATCATTACCGCAGCGACATTTTTTGATTTGGATAAATCCTCTTCCTGAAGACCCATGTTTTTAAGCAGGTTCTTAAGCGACGACTGAGTAACCGGAATTTTGCTGTCACCGGTTCCCTGCAGGCCTACAATAAGACCGAATCCCATTACCTGGTTCTCTTTCATTCCGTCAATATATGCGATATCACGCACTTTAACACTGACTTCAGCATATGCTGAAAATGAAATCATAACCAGTATTATTGTAAAAATAAATTTTTTCATTTTACCTGCTCAATTCATTCAGCATTTTTCTGAGATAATCAAGTATGATTGCCTGCTTCTCTTCTTCTGTCAGAGTGGAATCTGCACTCTTACCTTCTTCCAGTGCGGCTCTCTGCAGCGGAAGATTTATTCCGCTTTTAGCACTCTGTATGTCCATTCTGAAATTTATCACATTTTCAGATTTGATTTTTCTTCCGTCAAGCATGGCGGGATTAATCACTCCGGTTACTGTAAACCTTGTAAGAACACCGTTAAAGATATATTCCTTGTATCCGTTTATGTTATAATTTCCATTACCGGCAGCGCCTGTTACTGATGTTGCAACTGAAATGCGCATGTTTGTCCGGCCGTCAAGCTTAAGGTTGTCTTTGTTATCGAAAGTTTTCGAAGCGGATACTTTCGGCAGAAAACCTGTAATATTGACATCCGGCTCGGAGCTGATTGCACTGTTTGTTTTGCTTTCAAGATTAATCGAAAATCTGAGCTGCGAAATATCCTCGATCGCAACTATTACAGTATCCCCGTTTACAAGCACTTCACTTGAATAGACGTTACGGTCACGCCATAGCGACTCACCGTAAATCTGCACCGCGGCTGCAGCTATCATTATAATGAACAGAACTTTTTTCATAGCTATAAAATTACCTCAACAAGCTTTCCTTCCTTAAGAATGCCGTTTAGAATTTTTTTATTATCAACCTCAACGTTTACCTTCTGGCCGATCCTTGCATTTATGAGTACTTTTCCGATCATCTCAATTGAAATGCTTTTTCTCTTGATCAGAATATCAACAGTATCTCCCCGTCTGACATAGAACTGATTTCTGACATCATTCACCTGCGAGTCGGGAAGAATTCTTACAGCACTGCCGTAAATAAAGAAAGTCTCATCTGTTACAGACTTTACAAGATCCATTATTTCACGCTTATCAACAAATCCGTCTTCATAGACCGCTAACGGTATTTCTGTTTCCATGATGTCCTTTCTGCTGAAGGAAGCAACATCCTTTAAATAGAGTTTATCCGATTTGATTTTATGCTGAGAATAAAGAAAGATTTTAAAATCAGCCGAACACAGATCGGATACCGCCAGAAACAGAATTACCATCAGTAACTTTTTCATTATCGTTTCAATCCGATTGCAGTTCCAAGCATTGAGTCACTTGTCTGAATCGCTTTTGAATTAGTTTCATATGCACGCTGTGCAACAATCATGTTAACCATTTCCTCAACTACCTTGACGTTACTCATCTCAAGAAAGCCCTGTACCGTCTGGGCATTACCGTTAAGTCCCGGCTGTCCCGGAATAGGTTCACCCGAAGCTCCTGTCACCTTGAAAAGGTTATCACCGATCGCGTTTAAACCTGCAGGATTCACAAATCTGTTTATTTCAAGCAGACCGACCTCAGTATCTTCATCTTCACCGAAAATTTTCACTGTAATCCGTCCGTCTTTGCTGATTGCAAGAGACTCACTCTGAAAATTTTCAGGCAGTGTAATCGGAGGATCAAGAAGATATCCGTTTGAAGTTACAAGCTGGCGTTCCGAATCAATTTTAAAAGAACCGTCACGTGTAAAAGCCTCAGTGCCGTCAAAAAGAGTCACTTTAAAAAAGCCCTCTCCTGTCAGAGCAATGTCGGTTTTATTTTCAGTTGATTGAAGAGAACCCTGCTGGAACATTCTCTGTGTTGCAGAAACTCTGGCACCATGACCTACCTGGATTCCTGTCGGAATTTCAGTAATTTCAGTAGCCGGAGTACCTGCCATCAGCTGCGTCTGATATATCAGGTCTTCAAATTCGGCGCGCATTTTCTTAAAACCTGTCGTGTTGACATTTGAAAGATTGTTCGAAATTGTATCAATATTAAACTGCTGCGTAGTCATACCGGATGCAGCTGTCCACAACGATCGCATCATAAAAATCACCTCAGGGTAAAATTCGGGACATTCCCTTGCTATAATTTCGGTATATTTTGAAAAAAGATTAGTATTTTTATGTATTATGTCGTGTTATTAGCGGTCGAAAAGGAGTAATTCCCATGCCTGATTTTCGTTTTATGTATCATTTTTTTCAGAATAATATGATAAATTTGGATTCAGAGTAACACTTAGAAATCAATACCGTGTTAAACTTATATAAATATCATGAATGGAGAAAACAATGAAAAAAATAATTCTTTTAACAGCCCTTATGCTTATTGCATCAACGGCACTGTTTGCCGAAGATAACAATTCAAGCGGTACGGGTGAAGAAAAAGCCAAACCTAAATATTTTACAAAAACGCTTATCCCCGCCAGTTCAAAGCTGACTTTTTCAGGATATGGTGCGCCAACAGTGGGAGTTTCCCAGATTAACGGAAACTGGGTAACTACAACAGGAATGCGGGGCGGTCTCATTATAAACGGAGCAAATCAGGGTGTGGTAATCGGTATGGCCTGTGAAGGAGTTGCATATCCTAACAGCAGCAGATCATTTACCGATGAAACATATCCTGATGAACAGAAAAATGTAAGTATCGGATGGGGCGGAGTTCTTTTTGAATATCATTTCATGCCTAGAAGTCTTGTACACTTTTCCATCGGAACAACACTTGGTGCCGGAGGAATCGCGTTCTACAATCCGCATGATGATACGGATGATGACACATATAATACTGATTCGTTTTTTGTAGCTGAACCGGAGCTTGCAGCATATATCAATATAACCAAATTCGCCAGACTTGGAGCGGCAGCAAGCTACCGTTATTCATACGGCATAAATACTGACGGATTCTCAGATGCCGATTTCAGAAACTTCGGCGGTAAAATTCTGTTTGAATTCGGATGGTTTTAACCCTCTTCCCGAAGATCCTTTCCTCATGACCGGTGAGTCTCAGACCGCCGGTCATTTCCGTATTTTATGTATCAGATTCTCAATTCCCTGTTAAGACTTCTTTTGGCATCAGGGTTTATGACGGCATTAATATGATTCTTGACATTAAAACACAGGTTAAGATAATTTACTAAAATCACGGAAATCCGCAGTACGGTTATAGAATGAAATTTAAAAAAACATTACTGATAATGCCGCCGTTCACACAGCTGAACACGCCTTATCCTTCAATCTGTTATTTAAGGCGATATCTTTCAGACAATGGTTTTGAGTGTTCTCAAACCGATCTCAGTATTGAACTTTTTCTGAAAATATTTTCAGCAGAAGGTCTATCCGCGGTATTCCGCGCTGCAGAAAGAAACCGTAAATCCCTGAGTTCAAATGTATATAACTGCAGGGAGAAATATACTGATACTGTCGAACCGGTGATTTCATTTCTGCAGAATAAAAATCCATCGGCCGCATATAAAATCTGCAGCCGGAACTATCTGCCTGAAAGCCGGAGATTTGCAGTAATTGATGAGATGGAAAGTTTTCATGAAACAGGCATTTCAGACAGGGCAAAATTCATATCCACATTATTCATTGAAGACATCTGTGATTTCATTACTGAATATGTTGACTCTAATTTTTCCATCAGCAGATATGCTGAAAAAACAGGCATCATGGCCAATGATTTCAGCAGTTTCGGGAAAACGCTTGGAAATGACACCGTAATTACCGAAATTTACTATTCACTTCTGCAGGAGAAATTCAGTTCAGATAATTATGATCTTGCGGCAGTCTCGGTACCTTTTCCCGGTAATCTTCATTTTGCATTCAAAACCGGTGCATGGATAAAAAAGAATTATCCGTCAGTAAAAGTGGCAATGGGCGGCGGTTTCATCAACACGGAACTCCGGGGAATTTCCAATACCGCAGTTTTCAATTATACCGACTTCATAACTCTTGATGACGGGGAACTTCCGCTGCAGAGAATCATATCAGGAGAACTTCCTTTAATACGTACATTCTGCATTGAAAATGGCGTCATAAAATATCATTCAGACAGTGAAAACATCACGGCTGACGAAGGAAACTGGTCGGACTACACAGGTCTGAATCTTGAGAATTATCTTTCACTGGTTGAAATAATCAATCCGATGCACCGCCTCTGGAGTGAAGGCCACTGGAACAAGATGACTCTCGCCCATGGATGCTACTGGCATAAATGCGCATTCTGCGACACTTCTCTGGATTACATATCACGTTTTGAACCATGTTCAGCCGGAAGCATCATAAAAAAAATCAAACAGCTTCAGGCTGAGACATGCATCAGCGCTTTTCATTTTACTGACGAAGCAGCCCCGCCAGCTCTGCTGAAAAACTTCTGCAAAGCCCTGCTGAAAGAAAAAATTGACATAACCTGGTGGACGAACATCAGATTTGAAAAAAATTTCACTCCTGATCTCTGCCGTCTGATGGCAGAAGCCGGCTGCATCGCAGTAGCCGGAGGAATTGAAGTCGCGTCTGAACGCGTCCTTAAACTAATTGACAAAGGAGTAACTCTCAGCGATGCCGTCAGGGTGTCGCACAATTTCAGTTCATGCGGAATAATGACTCATGCCTATCTCATGTACGGATTCCCGACACAGACCGGACAGGAAGTAATCGACTCCCTGGAAACGGTACGTCAGATGTTTCTGAACGGATGTCTTTCATCGGCTTTCTGGCATCAGTATACAATGACGGCGCACAGTCCGACAGGTATAAATCCGGAAAAATTCGGCACAGCTATAGCCGGACCTGAAAAATCGGATTTTGCCTATAATGACCTCATACATGAAGATATTTCAGGTATTGATTATACAAAATATTCTTCAGGATTAAAAAAATCTGTTTACAATTACATGTACGGTAATCTTCTTGAAGCTGATACTTCATTCTGGTTTGACTTTAAGACACGCAGGCCTGAAGTGCGGCATGATGCAGTCAGTAAAATTATTTCGGATGATAACGGTTTTCGGGATTTCAGGGATACTTCCGAAATTTTCTGGATAGGCGGCAGAATTGTACATGACGGAAAAGCACTAAAAGCATATGACCGCAGCGGTGAATACAGTCTGAAAGCAGCTGAAGCTGAAAAAAATTTCATAATACTGATACCAGAAATTTTTTCACTCTCCGGCGGCAAAGTCATGCAATTGCGTGATTTCAGGGCGGAATATAAGAAACATGTTAACCTTGATCCGGATCAGTTTTTAAAAACCGGATTGTTTAATGATCTCAGAGAACTTGGATTGATAATCCTTTAGGAGAAACCTATGATGACAAATGAATATAAATCAATGATGAACCACGGAAAATCAAGATTTAAGGAATTTAAAAAATATCTGACAACATTGCGGCAGCGGAAAAAACTTGAAATAAACAAACCGTTTCACGCAGCGCATGACAAGGTTTTTTCCAGAATTAAATGTACGGACTGCGGAAACTGCTGCCGTGTACTCGGTCCGAGATTCAACCGTCCGGATATTGAAAGGATAGCGGTTTTTCTCGGAATGAAACCGGCCACTTTTGCGAAAACGTATCTCACGAAAGATGAAGACGAAGATATCGTTCTGCTTGAACTGCCATGCCCTTTTCTTGAAGATGACAATACCTGCCGCATATATGAAGTCCGTCCGCGTGCATGCAGCGAATATCCTCATACAAATGACAAAAACATGCATAAGAACATTCCGATTACAATTAAAAACCTTTTAATCTGTCCTGCAGTCCCTGAGATCATTGATGAATTAATGAAAGAACTCAAGCTGTGATTTTTACGGTCGCTTGAGTTTTTTCAGTATCCGTCATCATGATTAACTGTAAAAACGGGTTTCCTGTTCTCCAGATATGATTTTATATTGGCTATTGTATCTTCAGCTGATTTTTTTACAGTTTCCGGGTTAAATCCGGCAACATGAGGAGACAGCACAACATTTTTAAGAGAACCGAAAGGATAATCTGCAGGTGATGCATTTATGTTTTTTTCACCGGGATAATTATACCACACATCAAGCGCTGCGCCTTTCAGGAGACCTTCCTTAAGGGAGGTGAATAAGAGCTTCTCATTAATAATTTCAGCTCTTCCAGCATTAATAAAATATCTGCCCGAAAGAAGCCGGATGTTTTTTTCATTAATGAGATCACATGTTTCAGATGTCATGGGAAGAGTATTTATAATTATTTCAGACATATCCAGTGCTGAATCAAAATCGGAAGTAATCCGTGAGAAATCCGGCGAAGCTTCCTTCCCGGGGTGTTTTCTGAAACCTGTAATACTGCAGTCAAAAAGTGACAAATGCCCGGCAAGAAATGTCCCGATTGATCCGGTCCCGAGTATTGACACCTTCCGGTTATATAAGGTTGACCATGAATCGGAAGCGCCGTTTCCTGAAGCCCATCCATGCCAGATATTCGATGACAGATCAGTATGAAACTCAATAGTCTTTCCAAGAAGAACCAGAATCATCCTGAGACAGTGCTCTGCGACGTACGGTGCATTCGAATGAACATTTGAAACAGCAATTCCTCTTTTCTTAAGCTCAGGAAGCGGGAAAAGATTTGCTCCGGCATAATGAATAAAAACAATTTTAAGATTTTTACATAAATTCAAATCCTTATCTGTCAGGGATGAAGCGACAATTCCTTCAGAATCAGCAAGATCTTCAGAACATAAGCTTTTATCCCTTATTACAAATTCATGTTCAGGATAATCATCACGCATTTTTTCAATCAGGTCGACCCAGTAATCATTCATGGGATTTAAAAAAAGTATTTTCACATATCCCCCGGATGAAATTATTCAACGGCATTCAGCGATTTAATAAACTCGGATTTCTCATTTGCTTTAATATCATACTCTTCAATTAAATATTTCATGAAAATATCCGTATTCAGCTTTTCCGTTTCAGGTGTCAGGTCTTCACTTGAAATATTGAATCCGAAACTGTATGGATTGGGAGTCTCCGCAAGTCGAAATGAAGTGCGGCTCCCATTCCAGTCTATGAGAATCTGTCCTTTGACATAAAGAAAAAGTGAAGGCACCAGCAGATAATAATCTCTTCTGTTTTTACCGAAAGTTTTAATTATTCTTTCATCTGTAACCGGAACATCTTTCTGAAAAAGCACCGGAAATTCGAATTCATCACCGTTGGCAGATCTGAAGTAAACATGTTTGAGCGGAAGTTCATTTTTATCTTTCGCCAGAGCGGTTAAAAACATTATTCCCAGACTGTTCATTTTTTTGAACTCATCGTAGGTTCTGCCCATACCAAGATCGTATTCAGCATATACACTCGTATCAGATGCTGAAAATTTCACTGCTGCTTCAGCTATTCTTGCAGTCATTACTTCCGTTGAAATTCCTGCTCCCGGATTTTTTTGAGCAACTTCTACATCTTTAGTCTTACATGAAACAAAAACAAATAACATCACTGTAAAAAAAATTCTTCGCATAGATACCATCCTTATCATTTTGATAAAATACCCTCAGCAGCACGAATGCCGGATGACCATGCAGCAGTTATGCCGCGGCTTGTGCCTGCACCGTCACCGATCATATAAATATTCTCTTTTACTTCAAAAAAATTATTCATGAATTCCGGTTTGTTCGCATAAGTTTTAATTTCCGGATAGTAAATTATTGTTGAAGGATGCAGAATGCCGGGAACAATTGCATCAAGATTTTTCAGCGAATCCCAGATGTGGCGGAGTATTTTTGCCGGAATGGCAAGTGACAGATCACCGGGCGTTGCTGATTTCAGTGTAGGTTCAAAGTAATACAGATCATCGTTAAAAGTTTCCACTTTTGATCTTTTTCCAAGCCGGAAATCCCCCACTCTCTGCATCATCGGCTTTCCGCCTGAAAGTTTCATGGCCATCTGTCCGAGAATTTCAGCAAACTGATGTCCGCTGACAACCGGATCAGTTAAACGTATTGTTTTAAGCATTGCAAAATTTACAAGATCATTGGCCTTCCTGTCTCTTGAAAACGAATGCCCGTTAACAGAGTAATACTGATCATATTTTTCCTGAACGACGTAAGCCGCTCCTGAATTGGTACAGAAAGTCCTTACCTTGTGCGGAAACATGAATTTAGGATCATAATAATCCTTCACAACAGGATAATTGCCGGCTTTAGCTTCAATTCTTACGCCGATATCAACGATGTTGTCAATAAACGAAACGCCTGACTTCTTCATCATATCCTGAAGCCAGGAAAAACCGGCCCTTCCGGGTGCAAGAACCGCAAATTTAAATTCAACAGATGAATTATCATTTAAAATTAATTTATTATTTTTGAAATCAATGTCTATGACTTCCGTTTCAAGAAATATGTCGGTACCCAGGCTTACGAGATTGTCGATTAATCCGTTAATGAGACCGACCGCCCTGTCTGTTCCGACATGGGACTGAATGATTTCAATCAGACGGACATTTATTTTTTCCGCACGTTTGACATACATTTCAATATTCTGATTTGTCTGATAATCAGGCTTGAGATGGCGGGCAGTCTGTTCAAGAAGTCTTGACGCTTCATCACTGTTCCATAATTCTTCCGGAAATCCGACGGGAAAAGTATAATTCTGCTTGCAGTCATTCCGGAGTCCGCCGGAGCTTATTTTGGATTTTTCAAAAAGAGCGGTACTGAACCTTCCGGTTTCAGCCAGATGATATGCAGCACCGAGACCTGCGGGCCCTGATCCGATAATTACTATGTCATATTTTCTGACCATCCGTCTTCCTCCTGATAATAATTACCGGGATTAAAAATTATAGTCAATTCATTTTTGAAAGACGGATTTCTTCAGCTGCGGGTGATTCCTGTTTACAGTCCGGTAAATTCATCTGAAACGGATTTATTTAACTGTGACATATATTGACCTGACTATATTTTTCGCTGTGGAAATTCTATTCATATCAGTTCCTATCACTCCGCTTTTACGGCCGATACTTCCATGACCGGTCAGATTCATTTTATACTGCTTTTTAACTCCAAAATCAATTTCCACGGAATAGATCAGTGAAGGCTGACCGTTTACACCGGTTTTTACAGTACCTCCGTCTCCTTTTTCAGTATAGAAATCATTATAGTCAAAAGAATTATTTATTTCCGCAAACATGATAATCTTCCCGTCGGCAGAACTGATTTCCCTGTGAAGACTGCTTTCTTCGGAAATGGTGGCGCCTGATACGGCATCCACATCAGAGTTCTCTCTGCTCTGCCATACCGGCAGAACATCAAGCCTGTCCTCAGTTCCTTTTTTATACCATTTATATGCTTTTTTGGAAACATAGACAGTTTCAATAAACTTACCGTCAGTCGTTTCTGTCCATAAAGCTACCTGGGGAGTACCTTTAATTTTAATAAAGCCCGCCTTAATTTCATGATACCATGAACTCCCCTTTTCAAAAGTAAATTCCACCTGATTTTTAGCGGAACCGGAAAAAGCGGATACCGAAGATAGGAGGATGAATATAATAATTATTTTTTTCATAAATTTACTGCCTTCCTTTTATAAATTCTGATGAACCTTCCGCATTTTTCATCAATTAAATACAATGAAATGTAAAATTATTGACTATTTAAATATATGCTTCAGAATATTGACAGACGGGCTGTAGCGCAGTCTGGCAGCGTGCTTCGTTCGGGACGAAGAAGTCGGGAGTTCAAATCTCCCCAGCCCGATATCCATGGAGCGGTATTTGCTTCTGCCGCTCAATACCTTCAACACTCTTCATAACATGTCAATGTAACACATTTAACCGGAAATACCGTCACTTTTCCGGGAAAATTCCGTTAATAAAAACAGTGTCCCGGTTCAGGCATTTTTTATTATTGACGTATGAAGATACTATTTCATATTGCATAACATCCCATTTGTCGGTTAAACTATTTTATTTAACAGACAATGGCTTAATATAATCCGCCGGCGGTATCAAATATATGATAAACTTCAAAATGCTTATTAAACAAATAAATGCTTTTTTCTCAGATATTTTTCTGCAGACTAAAAGCATTTTTTCAAAATCGCAAATGCCGGAATTAAACGATAAAACCAAGATACCTTTATCACAGCTGGTTCTCCCGATGCTTGTTGAAAACATCATACGAACCTCAATCATGAGTGTTGACCAGCTTATGCTCTACGCCTATTCGGAAAAAGCCGTTGCCGCAGTCGGAGTAATCAATCAGCTTGCTTTCTTCATTCAGCTTATCTATATGATGGTTGCGATTGGAAGCAGTATTCACATTTCACAAAATCTTGGTGCCGGAAGAAAAAGTGAAGCCGGTCTTATTGGAGCTGGAAGTTTCGTTCTGATGGGAATTTTTTCATTTTTTCTGAGTGTCATTATGGTTTTTTCAGCAGGGAATATTCTGCAATTATTTACACTCGAACCGGAAGTGTATAACTATGCCTCGACCTTTATGATCATTTACTGCGGAGGTTCAGTCTTTCTTGGGCTTAACATAGCATCGGCTGCAATTCTCAGAGCGTACGGTTTTTCAAAAGATCCGATGATAATAAACGGTATTGCATTCATATTTACAATCGCCGGAAATTCATTATGTCTTTTCGGCTGGTTCGGCTTCCCTGTTTTCGGCGTCGCCGGTGTTGCCGTCGTTACGGTAACAAGCCAGTTGCTCGCCCTGATTTTAATGATGGGAAAAATTAATAAGCACAGCGAAATAAATATACCTTTCAGAAAAATGCTTAAAGTGCCGGCAAACATTTATTATAAAATTCTTTCCGTCGGCATTCCTACTGCCGGTGAAAACCTGATGTACAATATCAGTCAGATAGTAATTACAGGCATGATAGCAAAACTCGGCACTTCCTCACTTGCCGCATACAGTCTCGTAATTACGCTCTCCAGATATATTTTCATATCAGGCGTTTCAATCGGATCAGGTACCCAGATCAAGGTCGGTTACTACGTGGGGAAAGAACTTCTGGATGATGCACACAGAAAGGTTTACAAATATTTTGCATTCGGATTTACGATTTCAGCATTCATGGTAATTTTAATTAACCTGTTTAAAGCTCCGATTTTGTCGCTTTTCACAAAGAACAGTGAAATAATTTCAATTGCATCTTCCGTCCTTCTGATAGGAATGATTCTCGAACCGGGGCGTAATTTCAACACAATAATAATCCCCGGACTGAAAGGTTCCGGAGACGTGCGTTTCCCTGTTGTGATCGGGGCAATCTCAATGTGGGCGATCGGAGTTACAGGAGCATGGCTGTTCGGAATACATTTCGGAATGGGACTGTTCGGAATATGGATTGCACTTACAATAGATGAATGGACGCGCGGACTTATCATGCTTGCAAGATGGCGCTCCGGAGCATGGAGAACTAAAGGTCTCATTAAAAATTAAATTCTGATAACATTTGCATCATCTGTTAAAAGATACTGATTTTCGTAAATAATCTTGACTTTTTCAATTTTTAAATTTCTGATGATGTCAATTAAATGTCCGGGGGATTCAATGAAAAAAGCAATCCTATCACCGAGTAATTATATGGAGTTACAATAATGAAGAAACCGCTGGTAATGACAATTACAATCCTATTACTCGCTTCTGCAGCCCTGTT
>JAFGJZ010000148.1 GCA_016928815.1 Spirochaetota bacterium | reverse complement strand
CTTGCCTTCAGCTAATGGTTGGCGCTATCAGCCTCCATAACGGACTTTCACCGTCAAGTGTGCACCCATGCCGGGCGCACCAAAAAGGGTGCTTTTAAAGCACCCTTTTTTTTATTACATCTTCATTATTTTTTTGGCTATATCATCACCGTAATCAGAAACATATGGTATTCCTGTTTCTTTCTCTGTTTCCCTGTTTCCTGAAACAAGATCATTCCGGGAAATTTCAGAAAGATCGAATTTCCGCGCACCAGCCATAAGCTGCTGCAGACCGGCAGCAAGCTTGTCGGCAAGAGTCCATATTCCTATTGCTCCCAGAGGTATGTTTTTCATTTCAGATTTACCGACTTTTTTCTGCACATCAAAATAACCTGCAAAAATTTCCTCAGCGTTTGATCCATATTCAGTAACTGTTTTCGGAAGCTCATCCCAGTTGCCGCAAAGCTGTTCTCTGCGGTCAGGGTGCAGCACGCCTTCAATATTTGAGCCCAGATATCCCGGAATCATCATTGCTCGTCCCATACACACAAGTTTAACAAAAGGAGCACCAAGCGCCATCGCTTTAAAAATATGATCCTCGCGGGCAAATCCTCCGGCAAAACTCATATCTACAACATTTTTCCCCTTGGATTTCAATATTGATGCATACTCAACAGCTTTTGAATGAAGGTTTATGGAAGGAATTCCCCAGTTCTGCATCATATTCCACGGACTCATGCCCGTTCCGCCGCCGGAGCCGTCAATAGTAAGAAGATCAAGTTTAGCTTCGGAAGCAAATTTAATCGACATCGCCAGTGCTTCCATTCCGTAAGAACCTGTTTTAAGAGAAATTCTTTTGTATCCGATTTTTCTCAATCCGGCTACCGCTTTCATGAAATCATCGCGTACTTTCTCATACGAATCAAGATTTGTATATCCCAGACGGCTGTGACGGGCAAATGATTTTATAGAACCTGACTTAAAGGCCTCCTCAACCTCCGGTTTATAAGGATCCGGGTCTACAACATATCCGCGGTCTTTAAGAAATTTTGCATAATCTATATCATTGACCTGTATCTCTCCGCCAATATCCTTTGCTCCCTGACCCCATTTTAATTCCAGTATTACCTTATCGCCGTATTTATTGAATATATATTCGGCTACTCCATTCCGTGTATCCTCGACATTCATCTGTACGATGATTGCACCGTAACCGTCATAATATTTCAGATAGGTATCAACCCGTCTGTCAAGTTCAGGCGCGGATGAAATTTTACCTCCGCTCATTACTGATTTTTTATCTACACCTACAACATTTTCACCGACCACAATCGGAGCTCCTATCAGCGCACAACCGACTGCAAAGGAATCCCAGTACTTTGCCGCAATAAATGTTGACCCCAGGGCTCCTGTCATAAGCGGCACCCTGAATTTAGTTTTTATTTCATTTCCAAATTCTCCGGAAATATTGACATTCGGGAAAATACAGTCATCCGGATCATTTGACAGTCCCGACGGAAGACCTTTTGCACCATAATTATATCCGTTAATTCTTAAGGAATTATAGGATACTCCCAAATGTGCAGTATTATTTGCACCGGAAGTTATTGAACCGAAATCACGGGGATAAAGCATTTTTCTGCCTTTGATACTTGAAAGCCATGTTTCACACTTTCCGCGGCAATCGGATGCGCATAGAGTACACAGCCCTGATTCACAGGGATTTCCTCTATTTACGGTTCCGAGAGCGTCATTTGTTTTTGAGTATTCGAACATGATGTCCTCCAGTAATTTTTATGTTACATTTACGTATCAACTTATGATACATAAATGTAACATTTCAAGGACTTTTTTGTGCAAAATTATTTTTTCCGTTATTATCTGCAGTTAAATAAAAAAGGACAGCGTTTGCTGTCCTTTTTTATTTAACTGTCAAAATCAGGATTCAGGCATCACCTTCCATTTCTTCTTCTTCACCATCTTCAGCATATTCATCCGATTCGCCTTCGTCTGAAGTTTCATTCCCTTCGATATAATCAATCAGTTTCTGCGCTTCTCCGGCTATATAATCTGAATTTGATTTAACGAGACTTTTCAGCTCAGGTAAAGACTGTTTTTTAAGACTTGCATCCTTATCCGGAGAATCTTTTGCAATCCTGTATAAATCAAATTTTACTTTTTCGATTTTGGAAGCTTCAATGACAAAAGACATATCATCAGAATAACCGGAATCCGCTTTAATCCATTTCTGCCAGATTTCCTTTTCCTTATCAGCAAGATTATAAGCAACTATTTTATACCACTCGCCCATCTGTTCAAGAACTACAGCAACAGTACCATATTCAAGATTATTGATAATGGAACTTGTTGCCGATGGTTTTGAATATACTGCTACACCATCTGAATTTATAACAATTGCCTTGATTCCGAAATATTGCGCATCCTGATAACCTTCCTTACCATCAACAGTTTTTACTTTCAGAATGGTAATCTCTTTCCCTTTATATGTTCCCTGCGTTTCTTCAAGCAGTTCAACGTCTTCAATCTTTTTCAGATAAGCTGAAGCTTTGGAATTTAAATCCGCGCTTTCACGTATGGATATTGACAAAGCTGCATATCTTGTACCGAGACCGGTTGTCTGGGAAACTTCACCGTCAGCAGGAACCTGATCTTCCTTTGGTTCTTTTTTACATGCGGTTAATCCTATAGCGGTTATTAAGAAAACTGCTAATAATAGTTTTTTCATATTTTCTCTCCTGAATTTTTTAATTATATTATTCAGTAATAATATGATGTCAAGAAATTATAAAATTTTATTTATAACATTAAATTATCTTCAATTAAAATTGAGCTTTAAATTAATTCTAACAAGAAAAGAATTTTCATTGACCGCTCAGGTCTTCTTCTGATTTATAGAGATTGTCAGTGCTTTGGAAAAACTCATTAGACCAGAGGGATTTTCTTTGAAAAATTTTGAAAAATTTTCAACTAAAGTATCAAACTATGAAAAGTACAGACCTTCATATCCTGATTCACTTTTTATTTACCTGAAAAAAAACGGTTTAATTAATCAAACCATGCATGCTGCAGACATCGGCGCCGGAACCGGTATTTTTACCGCCTTACTTGCACCGCATGTTAAATCAGTATTTGCGGTTGAACCGAATGAACAGATGATGGCTTCCTGCAGAAAACACTGTAATGGACAAAGCAATGTCGGTTACATCATCAGTGAGGCCGAACAGACTGGACTGCAGAATGCATCCGTCGATCTCATAACAGCAGCACAGTCTTTTCACTGGTTTGACAGAGATCAATCCAAAACTGAATTTAAAAGAATATTAAAACCGGAAGGCAATGTTATGCTTATTTGGAATTCCAGAATTCCTGACAGTGCCGTAAATCAGGAATATGAAGAGATTATTAAAAGAGTCTGTTCCGAATTTAAAGGAGCGGATTTTCTTAAAGACAATTTTCAGGATTTTTTCAGAGAAGGGAACTGCAGTTTTTTACGTTTTCCGAATAATCTGTCAAAAACACTTGAATCTTTTATTGGCGGTGCCCTTTCCGCATCATACGCTCCGGACTGTAACGACAGCACATTTGATTCTTTCATAAATGAATTAACCCAGCTGTTTGTAAAACACAGCATAAATAACATACTTACAATTCCGACTTATACAAGATGCTGTATCGGAAAACTTTAAAAGGCTGAATTGAATTGAATGGACATTAAGAATATTTCAAATGAACTGAAACATGCACCTTTGGATAAAAACGCAAATATCCGACTGATCAGACTTGCAGGAGATGATACGCTGTCAACATATGCCGCTGAAGTTGCCGCCATGAGCAGTCTTCAGCCTCATTATCATAAATACGGAGTTGAAATTTATCAGATATTTTCCGGCAGCGGCATAATGAAAACCGGCAGTATAAACGGAATAGCTCTCGAATGGACAGCAATGTCACATGTTGAGGCAGGTGATTTTTTCAGTATTGAAGCCCATACTGTACATCAGATTATCAATAACACTTCAAATCCGCTTATTCTGATTTTTTCCTGCCCTTCCGATCATCTTTCAACTGACAGATTCTTCATTCAGAAAAAGGAGGACTGAAATGAAAGTTTTAAATTTCCGGAAAATAGATGCATTTACATCAGGACTATCATCAGGTAATCCTGCGGCATGCATACTCCTGTCTGATAATGAGAAATTATCGGAAAAAGAAATGCAGAATATAGCCTCCGAACTTGGAGATTTCGTCTGTGAAACGGCTTTTGTCAGACCTGTCAGCGGGGAGGAAGCTGATTTTGAATTCCGTTATTTTTCAAAAGAAGCAGAAGTTCCATTCTGCGGGCATGCTACAATTGCAGTATGTCATAATTTAATCCGGGAATCTCAGCTGTTTACAGAAAGCAATTCATTTAAAATTAAAACAAAAAACGGCATTCTCAGCATCTTTAATGAATATAAAACTGAAAATTCCGTATACATTGAAGCTCCGGAACCCTGTTTCCATGAACACGATGTTTCCATTAATGAAATGGCGGACGCTATTAATCTTAATCCTGATGAAATTGACAAAGATGATAAGCTTATATGTCTTAATGTGGGTCAGAAAATAATTCTTGTTCCAATAATGACATATAACTCAATAATACAATGCAAACCTGAATTTGATAAAATGAAATCTTTTTCAGATAAACACGGCATTGATATAATTGTAATCTATTCCGCCGATTCGGTATTTCAGGAAAATGATTTCAGAACAAGAGTTTTTCCTCCCGCTTTCGGATACCTGGAAGACCCTGCTACCGGCTCCGGCAATGCCGCACTTGCGTATCATCAGTTTATCAACTGCGGCCGGTCGGAAGAAAAAATTACAATTGAACAGGGTACAGACAAATTGAATCCGAATATAATCAAGCTGAAAAAAAACGGCAGTTCGGTTCTTATCGGAGGAAGCGCTGTAATGAAAATCGAAGGCAAATATTATTATACCGGGGATCCGGAATGATTCCATTTAAAAAATATTCACGTTACATAACTTTTTTCACCTATGCACTGATCCTGTTTCTTTCATTGATTCCATCAAGCATACAGGGACCCGAGAATGCGGATAAAATCGGACATTTCTGCGCCTATGCAGTTTTAAGTTTTCTTTGTTCATTTTCTTTCAGAAACAGGAAAATTTTATTTATCGCAATTAACATAATCCTGGGGATAACAATTGAATTCATACAGAGCTTCGTTCCGGGAAGAACCATGTCATTTTTTGATGCTCTTGCAAATACACTCGGAATCTTTACGGGTTTCATGCTTTTTAAAATTTTTATCAAACTGACTGAAAAGGATTAACCGCCCTTTACCATTTCCCAGGATAATCCGTATTTTGACAGATACTTACGAAGCCGGTCAGCATCATTTGTTTTATTTTTTTCAATCCTTGACACAGAAAACAAAATCCTTCCGGCATGAGAAAGTGAATCCGACTTTCTGCAGACACGGACTACCTCACACAACTGAACCCGGTCAAACAGATCTATTGCCTTTATCTGTTCAATGCTTAACAAATTCATAAGTGTATTATCTTCTGATGTATTTTCGTTCTTCCAGTTGTTCTGTAATCTTTCAATTTCATCATTTACAATATCCGCATTTATTCTGCCTTCCCGGCACAGAACACTCATTCTCGTTACAGCTGCATTCAAATCACGGAAATTTGAATTCCATACAGAATCCGGTAATTGTGCAAAAGTCATAAATTTTTCTTTTGCTTCTTTATTAAATGAAATACGTATTCCGTTTTTTTCTTCATACCGTTTAAGTTCATAATCAATATTAGGTCCGATATCCTCTCTTCTGTCTCTGAGTCCGGGAAGTTTGAATGTCCATAAATTTATCCGTGCCAGGAGATCCTCACGGAATTTACCTGTTGAAATATCATCTTTGAGATTTCTGTTTGTTCCGCAAATCAATTCAAAACTGCTTTGTTCTTCTTTATCCGAGCCTAGCGGAGTGAATTTTTTTTCTTCTATTGCCCTTAAAAGCATGGCCTGCTCATCAGGACCAAGTTCACCGACTTCATCAAGAAAAATCATCCCTTTATCTGCAGCTTTTAACAGACCGGCTCTGTCATTTACTGCACCGGTAAAAGAACCTTTTTTATGACCGAACAGTGCAGACATGGCGGCATCACCGCGTAAAGTTGCACAATTAATTTCAATGAAGTTTCCTTTTACAAGACCTCTCAATTTTTTTAATTCATAAATTCTTTTAGCAAGAACAGATTTCCCGGCGCCTGTGGGTCCGGTCAGCAGCACGGGATCATTTGTCCGTAATACAACATATTCTATATGCTCTATTAGTTTATTAAACATTTCATTTTTTGTTTCAATTCCATGTTTGAGAAATGATATATCATTTTTCATTTCCTGCCTGTAACGCTGTGCTATTCTATCATACTTTGACAAATCAAGATCAATAACAGCATAGGTACCGCAGGAATTTTTAGAAGGAGAAGTCTGAAGCAGTTTCCCGGGAAAAAGTCTTGACTCAGTTAACAGGAAAATACAGATCTGAGCAACATGAGTACCTGTTGTAATATGAAACAAATATTCCTCCTCATCAGGATCAAAATTCAGAGTAGAAATATAATTATACAGACCTTCATAAACTTCTTCAAAATCCCATGGATCTTCGAAATCAAGACAGACCGGATATGTTTCAGTTTCAGGTGATATTAATGAAATATCATTAATTATTAGATCACAAAGAGTTTTGTCTTTTTTCTGATATAGCAGATAATATTTATTTATAAGTAAAGTCTCATGCTGACAAATGCAGACAGACGGTCTCCACCGGCTCCATCTTTTAGAATCAAATCCGCGATCCAATACACTTCCG
>JAFGJZ010000147.1 GCA_016928815.1 Spirochaetota bacterium | reverse complement strand
TGCCTTCAGCTAATGGTTGGCGCTATCAGCCTCCATAACGGACTTTCACCGTCAAGTGTGCACCCATGCCGGGCGCACCAAAAAAAACACTCCCGATAAATCAGGAGTGTTTCTGCTCCCCCGGCAAGACTCGAACTTGCGACCAATAGATTAACAGTCTACTGCTCTACCGACTGAGCTACAGGGGAATGTCATTAACAGTGCTCACTGTTAATGTATAGGATAAATAAATTTTATAGCATCTTTTTGCAACTAATTTTTTTAAAAATTAATGAAAAATTTCCATAATTTTTGTTGATCGGGAAACAGGGTTCCGGTAAAGTAAAAAACGACGACCGGGAGGACTAAATGATTGTAACAACCGTAACGATACATGTTAAAAAAGAGAATGTTAATGATTTCATAAAAGCATCGATCGAAAACCACAGAAATTCAATAAAAGAGCCGGGAAATCTCAGATTCGACATTCTCCAGTCTATTGAAAATGAAACGCAATTCACCTATTACGAAGCATATTTAAACGAAGAGGCTGTTAAACAGCATAAAGATACATCTCATTACAAACTCTGGAAAGAAACTGTTGAACCATGGATGGAAATTCCCAGAACCGGCAAACCGCACAGGGTAATTGCGCCTGCTGATGCAGCCTCATGGAAATGAAACCTTTCAGACTTGCAAAAACACCGGAAATTATTTTCGGTGAAGGCGGATTATCACAATTACCCGATGAAGCCGGGAAATACGGGAAAAGAATTCTTTTCATAACCGGAATGTCATCATTTGAAAAAAGCGGCGGAAAAAACATTCTTGAAAAGGCATGCACCGGAAAATTCGAAAAAATATTTTTCGAACAGGCTCCGTCAGAACCTTCACCTGAACTTGTCGATTCACTCGCTGCAAAATACCGTTCTGAAAATTTATCCGTAATAGCAGCCGTCGGAGGCGGAAGTGTAATTGACTGCGGGAAGGCGCTTTCAGCGATGATCTGTGAGAATGAAAGTATTTTCAGTTTTCTCGAAGGAACCGGGACGAAAAAACCTTCAGGCCGTAAAATTCCTTTCATCGCTGTACCGACAACTTCCGGGACCGGCAGTGAGGCTACTAAAAATGCGGTATTTACGAAAACCGGAACAGACGGATTTAAGAAATCTATCAGACATGACAATTACATTCCTGAAATAGCGCTTGTTGATCCGGCACTTACACTTGCGCTTCCGCGCCGGGAAACTGCTTCCTCCGGCATAGATGCACTGTCACAGCTGATTGAATCATATCTTTCAAACAGTCATAACCCCGTTACCGACGAACTGGCTCTTTCCGGAATCAGAGCTGCGGCATCAGCCCTGCCCGAACTTTACCACAGGCAGCCCGACAATATTGATCTGCGCTCTAAAATGTCATATGCCGCACTCCTGTCAGGAATCACTCTCGCCAATGCAGGTCTCATCGTGATACACGGTCTTGCAGGTACCATCGGCGGATATTTCAGCATTCCGCACGGAACAATCTGTGGCACTCTTCTTCCTTCAGCAATGGAAATGAATCTTGAAAAAATGAAAGAAGCAAACTGTCAGAAATCCATTGAAAGATATGCACACATCTATGAGGCAATGACCGGAAAGCGGGAAAAAAATTCTCTACTTACTGCGGAAAAACTTGTTTCACTGTTATATGAATTAAAATCGGAACTTGATCTTCCGGGACTGACGGAGATGCTTAAATCGGCTGGAGCCGGTGCTGCTGAAATTAAGGATGCCTTCGTGAAAATAGCTGAAAACTCCGGAATAAAAAACAATCCTGTTGACCTGTCGCAAAGAGACATGCTAAAAATACTTCATAACTGCGGCTGATCACCTTCAATTTTTTCAATTTCAGATATCAGTTCATCAACCTTACTGCTGAAAAAAACCTTCTGCCCGGGAGTAAGAATTTTTAAGAGTTCATATAACCGGCGTTTCTGCTTTTCCTGATAGATTTCACGTCTTTTTATTTCATCACCGTCATACAGTGCGTTAAAATCAAGAAATACCGTTCTGACCCAAGTTTCAAAATAACCGTTATTGCGCATATATATCATTTGATGGGAAAAGCGCTTTCTGGCATTAATATCATCCTCCATCAATTTTACTGCCAGAGTTTTGTCATAGTCATATATTCTTTTTATGATGATGATCTGACTGTCACTGAACGGACCGAAGTATTTTTCAAGTCTCCTGATCTGACTTGCGTGCGAGAGGGCGGAATATTCATCATCGGGATAATCAAAAAAAAGTCTCTTTTTTCTGTCAGATTCACTTCTTTTCTTCATATAAAATTCTATCTGCGATTTATCAAGTTTTTTCATGAAAGTTATGATATCCGGCATCATGAACCTGGCGGATCTGTCATAAAGCTGAAACAGTCTGTTCCAGAGAAGATTAACGTCATCAGGGGTTGCTCCGCGGTTAACCGCTTCTTTAACATCATTAAGAAAACCGCGGTATAGATTCAATTCGGATTTTTTCTGCCAGACCTGGTATGAAATGACGCTGTTTCTGATAAATTCCTTCTGAGGCCTGGTAAGATTGAAATTATCATCAAGTTTATTGACAGCATATATATGCATGCGTGTATACAGCATATGCAGCCCGATACAGCCGGAAAGTGAACATATCAGAAGCAGTATTGTTATCTTTTTCATTTACATCCGTTTGCTTTTTTTAATAATTAACCTATATTCCGGACATTTTTTAGCAAGTAAATAATTATCCGAATCAAATATATATCTGAATTGCATCAAAAACAACAGATTGAAGTTAATAAAATTTAAATTGACATAATTTTCCATAAATTATCATATTAAAATATCATTAAGCTTTTCCGGAGATATTATGAATAACACCCAGGATATCAGAATTCTCAGCAAAGAAAATGAAACATTGCACAAAATTACTGAAATCACAAAAACTATCAACTCGACTCTGGATATAGCCAAGCTGCTGAACACAATAATGGAATCCATAAAAAACATCCTGGATGCGGAAGCCAGTTCACTTCTTTTTTATGATGAAGATACGGACGAACTTGTTTTTAAAATCGCACTGGGCGGTGCCGGCGAAAAACTCACGGAAAAATACAGAATAAAATCCGAAACAGGAATCATTGGATGGGTTGCCAAAAATAAAAAGACTCTAATTGTAAATGATGTGTACTCCGACAAAAGATTCAATCCCCAATTTGATAAAATAACAGGGTTTAAAACAAATGCGATAATAGCCTCCCCGCTTCTGTTCAAAGGAAAACTTCTGGGTGTAATAGAAGGAATAAATCCTATTGAAAAGGAATGTTTTGATGAATCCGATCAGCATTTATTTGAACTTTTCGCAGATCAGGCGGTAATGGCCGTTCAGAATGCCATCATTTTCGAAAAAGCAATTTTCAACAAACGCATTGAAAGCGAACTTCAGAAATCAATTGAAGTACAGAGGAAAATACTGGCTCCGGTAAGTAAAAAAATCAATAACATGGAACTCAGCGCCAAAAACATCAATGCCAAAGATCTCAGCGGTGAATTTTTTCAGATATATGAAAATGACGAATATATATCTTTTGCTCTTGGAGACATTCACAAAGCCGGAATTCCCGGTGCAATAACCGCATCAGCTCTTACCGGTGCAGTTGACGCGTTAAGTCTTGTATATGGAAACAAACCGCTGACAATGCTTAAATATTTCAGCAGATATATCGGCGGTTATGTCAATCTGTTCAATGAAATATCATTTTTTTACGGAACATATAATCCTTCTGATAAATATCTTGAATTCGTAAACACAGGTTTTACCTACCCCGTACTGATAAGGGACAACAAGGCACACTATCTTAAATTCAATTCCCATACATTCAAATCATCAAACGATGAATCGGCTCCGCTGCCGAGCAAAGTAAAAATAAAAATCAAGAAAAATGACATATTCATCGTTATGACAGACGGCATCATCAATCTTAAAAACAGGAAAAACCAGCTTCTCGGTTTAAAGAAAATCATGACTTTAATCGAGCAGTCTGACAGCGGAATCACAACCGGCAGAATAATTTCAATTCTCGAGAAAGAAATTCAGGAGTTTCTCGAAGATATGGAATTAAGGGATGATATTACAATTTTGTGTCTGAAAAACATCTGATTTTTTACATACAGACCGCATTCATGAACACTTGTCATTTTTTCACTGTCAATACAAACAGCATCAAATATCCTTGATTTTCACCGGCAATGCACTATAATAATTACACACTATTATATTAATGATAAAGGACATTACGTGAACAGATACTATATCATCATTTCCCTGGCACTGCTGATTGCCGTTTTTGTAATTTATGTATATGAGCATGTTCGTGAGCTTTACATTATTTACAAACCTATACCAATTGTTCTTTATCTGACTGTTCTGATATATGCTGCGGCGGTTAATTCCCTGCTTGAAACACACTACTCCGTTTTTATTGCCGGAATGCTGTTCGGTCTTGCCGGTGATTTTCTGCTGATAAAGAAAAAATTTCTTATCTGGGGTCTGCTGTCATTCCTGACCGGACATATTCTCTACATAGTTTATTTTCTTTCCCTGGGATTCAGATTCGACATGTTTCTGTTCATAATTATTTTTTCCATTTCATTAACTTATTTCATATTTTTCATCCGCGTACTTCCTGAGGCGAAACGGAAAAGATTTCTTATTCCCATAATTTTCTATCTGACCGGTATTACAGTCATGCTTTATTCGGCTGTAAATTCCGACCTGATGCAGGGAACGTTTTATTTTTACTCATTCGGAGCAGTACTGTTCTACATTTCAGACGGAACAATCGCCTACGAAAAATTCATAAAAAAAATACATCATGGATCAATACCTATTCTGTCAACATACTATCTTGCACAGGCATTACTGACCATAGGAATATTAAAAAGCATGAATTTGTAAAAATGTTGCTTGTCATATTACCGCTGATGATTATATTATTACATATGAAAATAAAAAAGAAAATTACCCCGGGTTTACAAAATGAATTACGCAAGTTCTCTTGAGGCATATATAGCTCTTTATAAAAAAGCGAAAACAATATATAATTCGCAGGTGTCAAAAGGTAAAAACGGCTATCTGCCTTCACTTGACGGAATTTTAAAAAATACGGATGTAGGATCAGAAGTTTCCCTTGGCATAAAGGAAATTCCCCTTAATAAGATAATCGGGACCAATTCACACTCGAGATCAACCGCATTTACAAAAAATTTTTATCCCCTTGCCGAACCGAATTCCGAATTTGCGGCAAAATGGACGAAACTTCTGGATGCACACCTGTCGGAAGGAATAAGGGACAGTATAACAGCTTACGAATATCTCAACTGGTTTTATGTAATCGAAGGAAACAAGCGTGTCAGCGTCATGAAATATTCCGATGCGTTTTCAATTACTGCAGACGTAAGAAGAATAATTCCCAAAAAAAGCAATGATCCTGTAATTCGGATTTACTTTGAATTCATGGATTTCAACATTAAAACAGGCATATTTACAATATGGTTTTCAAACCCCGGGTGCTTTAAAAAACTTGATTCCATGCTCGATGACTACAATCCCAAACTGACTTTCAATACGACGAAATACAGACATTTCATAATACATGTATATAATGAATTCAGAAAAATTTATCATGCATCCGGCGGTAAAATTCTGAATATCACCACCGGAGACGCAATACTCAAATATCTGGAAATTTACGGTATTCCCCAGGAAATCACAAAAAATGACGAGCAGCAGATTAAAAAATTTCTGGATGAAATAAAGGAGATGACTGCTTCAAGTATTTCAGTCCTGACCGATGCGCCTGAAATTGAGAATAAAAACGTAATTACGACACTGGTGAACATTTTTTCACCCGCCAAACCTCTTAAAATAGGATTTATTTTTGCAAAAAACAATGATGAATCAGGCTGGACAAGCTCACATGACGAAGGAAGACGGCATCTTGAAACAATATTCAAGGAAAGCATTGAAACAGCATTCATTAACAATGTCAAGCAGGATGACTCCGCCTATACTGATATAAAAAAACTTGCTGAAAAAAACATGGATCTCATCATTACAACAAGTCCGACATTCATGAATTCAACACTGAAGGCGGCACTCGAATATCCTAAAATCAAATTTCTGAACTGTTCGAGTTCACATTCCTATAAAAATGTAAGTACATTTTACGGACGCGTGCATGAAGTCAGGTTCCTGCTTGGAGTACTTGCAGGCGCAATAACTCAGACCGATCTCATCGGATACATCGCGCATTATCCGATACCGGAAGTCATATCAGGTATCAATGCCTTCGCGCTTGGTGCAAAATTCGTAAACCCGAATGCCATTGTAATCGTGAAATGGAATTACAAATGGGACCCTGAAGCTTTTTCCACTAAACCGATATCGGAACTTCTGAATTCCGGTGCCGATCTTATCTGTCAGGATGATCTGCCGAAACCAGGAAAAAAATCACGGGGATACGGACTATACTCTCCCAAGTATGATTTTGAGCAGCTTAAATTTGTACCTGACATTCATTACGGGATAATCATGTGGCAATGGAGCATCTTTTACGAGAAAGTTGTCAAGAGCATCATCAATGATACAAGCCGGCTTCTTTTCGATTCCGGATCTTCAGATTCAAAAAGACTGAACTTCTGGTGGGGAATTGATTCCGGTCTTCTAGATATTTTTTACTCAACAACACATGTACCGCGTTCTACACAGCAGCTTGTCGAATTTCTACGCCGCATGATCGTTCAGAACGAACTCAATCCTTTCAGCGGACCCGTATTTAACCAGAGCGGCGACCTGATGGTACAGGAAGGTGAAAATGCAGATTATGATACAATAACCACAATGAACTGGTTCGTTGACAATGTTGTCGGAGTAATACCTAAGAAAAAAGACATAGAATCAAATGATCCTCTTACAAAAAAACTCGGAATAGATTAATCTTCCGGCGGCAAATCATAATCAAGCACATAATACTCATAAGTATTGATAATAGTAGTCTGTTTATACTTCAGTACTCTGCTCTGAATGTTGTAATTCAGATGCTGATGACCGTGAATAAAATACTTCGGATTATATTTATCAATAATTTCAATAAATGTTTTAAAACCCTGATGACATACATCTTTGCCGTCATTCAGTTCAAAAGCCGGAGCATGTGCGAAAAGAATATCAATTCCCCCCTCACTGTTTATTTTCCTTCTTAATTTTTTATATCTGCGGAGAATCTGTTTCTCGGTAAATTGAAACGTACCGCCGTTATATTCAAGACTGCCGCCGAAACCGACCATTTTGATGTCATTATGCTTTATCAGTCTGGAATCGCCGTTAATGCATCCTTCCGGAGGATTTGTAAGATAATTTTTATCATGATTACCCGGAACATAGTAAAGAGGAACATTAAGCATTGTTACAAGAAACTGAAGATATGCGGATTTAAGATCACCGGTAGATATTATAAATTCAATATCCTTGAATTTTTCATAATCAAAGTAATCCCATAAATATGTTGATTCCTTATCTCCGATAAGCAGTATTTTCATTATCAACCGGTTCCATTTAAAAGTTTTGTTATTATCATTATGCAGGTGCTATTTGTAAAGAAATATATGATCTGAAGATGAAGAAAAACCGGAAGTAAAGAGAAGTCTGAAATGCGCCAATTATTTGATTTTCTTAATTGACGCGATAACAGATTCAATGGTTCTTGAAAAATTATTATATTCCGATGAAGGCATCAGAAAATTAATTTCAAGATCCGGACCTGAATTATTTTTAACAAAACTTTTCAGAATTGTATTATTCTCATCAAAACACATGAATTGCGCCATATAGAATTCATCTTTAAAAAATTCAATTGTACGGCGGTTTTTAAAATCAGGAAGATAATCACTGTTGAGAAATGCAATAAATTCAGCATATGATTTATAGCTGTTTTGAGTAATCCTGCTTATGGAAAAAATAATTTTCTTTTCTTTTATTACATAAATGTCAATTATTTCCGAGGAATAATTATCAAGTTTCTGCCCCGCAACCTGAACTTCAATCTGTTTAATTTCCTCTGCTGACAGTTTCACTGATCCGGCAGGAACAGCAATTTTAATATTAAGATCGGTTAAATCAAGTTCTCCATTTAGAAGATCCTTGTTTTCATTAAAAGTCAGACGTTTAATTTCAGAATCTTTTTTATCATTCTGCTGAGAACAGGAAAAAAAGGAAATTAGCAGCAAGAGGGCTAAAAGTAATTTGTGAAATTTCATCAGTCTAATCCACTATAAATTTTTATTATAACAGGTGTGTTAAAAAAGTCTTATTTTTTACTTAGTAACTGTAACAGTTCTACGAGTAATTGTTACATATTGTGTGAACATAGTGATGATAATATCCTTAACAGTTGACTGTGTCTGGATTGTATAGTTAGCTGCTCCGCCTGCCATAGCATTTGTATCAGGAGAAGTTCCGATTGGAATAAGTCCCCAAACCGCATACCACTGAGTTGCTTCAACAGCTTCTGTACCCTGTGCGCCTTTACCTACTACGTGAGTATGAGTAGTACATGCTGTAACTACTAAAAGACCAAGAATCATAAGTATTAGAATAAATTTTTTCATTAAATTCGCTCCTGAATTTTATATTACACACCTGTTATAATGACAGAACCTACCACAAAGACATAAAATGTCAAACAAATAAAAATCCAATAAAATTATTTTATATGGAAACGATTAATTTAATCATAAAAAAAAGAAGTTATTTCATTATTGCCATGAAATTAGTCATAAAAAAAATGAATAAACCTGATGCAATTAGAAATAATAGAGGAATTATTGCGGAAAAAACCATGAAAACCACATTTTTGAGCCTGTATGGGAAAAATCTGAGATAACCTGCCTGAAGATAAAAATCCTCCGGCAGGGTTGCGGTATAAAAAATCACAGAGATAACCGACGCTATTACCGCAAACAGAAATAAAATAAAATAATACCTGAATTCGAATAAAAACAATAATGCCGAATAAACTGTAATAGCGGAAATCACAACACATAAAAATACGGTTACTCTTTTCCGGGGCAATCTATAAAAAATGAAAAACGATAAAACATAATTCAATGAAACCAGCAGGAAAATCAAAAGAAATATCTTTATTCCCATTATATAATCAAACTCTCCGGTTATCCGGGCTATTTTTTCTGAAAAAACACTCCAGTCGACTTCTGATTCGCCTGTAACTGAATTATAAGGCAGAATTTTATCTGCTGCAGCGGATTTCTGGGAAACGGTTTTTAATGAATCCGTCAGATACCATAATTGCGGTAGAAGCATTATAATAATGAAAATTATTGAGATAACAGAAGTTAAAAATTTAAAAAAGTACTTCAATACATGCCCTGCCTTCAATTAGAATTTAAACTGCCGAACGTCAATATGATATAAAATAAAATATCAGCCGCCGCAAGACATGAGAGACGGAAAAAATAATCGGGTGTAAACTTAAAAATTAATTTTTTAAATAAGGATATTCCGCACTCATTATATAAATATTCCATTTCAATAGCGGCTTTTCCGCTGAAAAAAAGAATATAGCATGCGTTAAGCGGCGGTATAATCCAGATGAAAAAAAGGCTTAATACGGTTTTTTCATCAATACCGGTTAATAATTCCGGAAAGCTCATAAAAGCAAGAATACGGTTTATTAAACTGTATTTTGTATTTTCAAACATAAATATCCATGTTTTCAATAAAAAAGGCAGGCCAGGAAATAAAATCAACAGCGGAAAAATCAGAATGAGAAAACGGTTTTTTCCGAAGATAACGGTTATAAAAACAGTAAACAACAATGTCAGTATGGAAACATAAAGAAAGTTCATATTTCACTGATCTCCGGAAACATGAAGAATATTTCTGCCGTTTGATTTATCAGTATAATAAATTTTTTTAAAATCAGGAATAACATGAATAAGCTGATTCCTTGTAAAATTCCCTGTTGAAACCGTTTTAATCAGATATTTTCTTGAACGGGTGACACAATGAATTACCCTGTAACCCATGTAATTTTCAACAAAATCAACTCTGCATTTAATACTTTCTGAATTTCCATCAGGACGGATAATGAAAGAAACAGCGGGAATTAGAATTTCAATTTTCTGATTTACATATAATCTGAATTTTTCAATTTTATTTTTAGCAGGAATGAAATTTATGTTATCACCAAGGGAAAAGTAAAGCGTATCATTCTTTTCACAGCAGAGAGCATCAAATCTGTTTATCTGTCGGTCATACAGCAATTCGATTATTTCCCTGTTGTTCGGAGATGAATAAATTTCATCTGAAGTACCTTCCTGGAGAATTCTGCCGTTCTGCAATACTACTGAGCTGTCTGAAACAGCAAGAACCTCTTTTATGTTTTCTGAAACATAAATTACTGTTAAACCGAAAATTATTTTTAAACGGATCAGACAGGATATGAATTCTTTCCGGTCAACCTGGCTCATGTTTCTGCAGGGATCGTCAAGAACCAGTAATTCAGGATTCTTCATCACGGATCTCGTAAGAGCAACAAGCTGTTTCTGATAATCTGAAATACGTGATGCCTTGCGGTTGAGAATATCGTCAATTTTTAAAATTTCACATATCCGTATGATTTTTTTATCATGGAAATATTTCTCATTTTTATAATTTTTAAGCGGGATTGTAATATTATGAATAACTTTTAAAGAAGGAAAAACAACAGGTTCCGGAAATACTGCGGAAATTTTCCTGTTTTTTACCTTAACATCATTTATTACAGTATCGTTTAATCTGATAATACCGCAGTACGGAACAGATACTCCGGTAATAAGATTAACGACAGAAGATTTGCCAGATCTTTTTTCTCCTGCAATACCGAATATACCGCCGCTTTTCACTGAAAAATTCATATTTTCAACGGCACGGAATCCGTTTCTGTACCGGTAACAGACATTATCAAAAATTAAAAAAGACAAATGGTTTCTCCTTAAAAGGCATAATACCCCGATCAGACTAATATAAAACAGACAGTTTCTAAAGCAATAAATTTTTAAGCCGTCAGCGGCTTTTATATTAAAAGGGGGAGCTGATTTTTCATTTTAAAATTGAGAATTCAGGCCGCATCTAATGTGCGGCATGCATGACAAAAACGTCTTCAAGAGTAGGGTGGATTTTTTCTATTTTAAAGTTTTTTACATTACCGGACTTCAGAATTTTTCTTAACTCTTTCTCCAGAGGAAACTTTTCCTCACATAGAATATGGATGTTGCTTCCGAAAATCGCGCATTCCTTAATGAAGGAAAGATTATTAATGGTATAAAAAACTTTTATAAAATCGGGAACCGTAAGTGCGTATACCTTGTACGGAAGCGTTTTTTTCAAAGTAACCGGAGAATCCATCGCAATGATTTTACCGGCGAATACAAGCGCCATTCTGTCGCAGTGCTCTGCTTCATCCATATAGTGAGTAGTAACAAAAATGGTCTTCCCCTCTTTTGAAAAATTATAGATCATCTCCCAGAAGTTGCGCCTCATCACAGGATCAACTCCTGATGTCGGCTCATCAAGAAAAAGTATTTCCGGATCATGCAGCAAAGCTCCTCCGAGTGCGAGACGCTGTTTTATTCCTCCGGGCAGTTTACTTACAATCATGTTACCGCGGCTTCCGATCTCCGCAAGATCAGTAACAAATTTGATTCTTTTTTTCAGATATGACCCTTCAAGTCCGTATATGCTTCCGAAAAATTCAAGATTCTCAGTTACTGTAAGATCATGGTATAGAGAAAATTTCTGTGACATATATCCGATATTATTCTTTATTTCTTTCTGTTCGGTAACAATATCAAATCCGGATACATGACCGCTGCCTGCACTCGGCATGAGAATACCGCAAAGCATTCTGATAGTTGTGCTTTTTCCGGCGCCGTTTGGTCCGAGGAATCCGAATATTTCACCTTTCTTTACACTGAAATTAATTGAATCAACTGCCGTAAAATTACCAAAACGCCGTGTAAGATTTTCAACTTCAACTGCATAGTTATTCATTCAAACCTCCGTGTAAACTTTCTGACACTCAAATATAGAAGAATTGATCCAAGTATAATTAAACCGGAAAGATCAGTCCATAATTCTGAAATACCGACACCTTTAAGAAAAATATTCCGGTTTATTGAAATGAAATATCTCATAGGATTTAGAAATGTTACCAGCTGGAATATTCGCGGCATTGCAAAAACCGGAAAAATGAAACCTGAAAATAAAATCGACGGTATGAAGAACAGGAAAGTTGAAAGCATCGCCTGCTGCTGTGTATGCGATATCGTGGAAATATATAAACCGACTGCAAGCATACACATGATGAAAAACAGTCCGCATATCATAAGAAAAAGAAAATTCCCGTTAAAAGGAACTCCGAAACCTATGATCGCAATAATTGAAACAGCAAGAATATCGGCAAATCCTATAATCGCGAACGGCAGCGTTTTCCCGGCAACAAATTCATATGATTTCAGCGGAGATACAATAATCTGTTCCATGGTACCTGTTTCTCTTTCCTTGACAACGGACATTGATGTAAGCATTACGGTAATCAGTCCTACAATCAGTGCAATTACACCCGGAAGATAGAAATTTCTGCTGACCAGCGAAGGATTGAACAGAATCCTTTCATTTAACTTGACAGTATCTTTCATTCGCATGTTTCCACCGCCCCTGCTCTGCACAAGCATTCTTACTTTCCGGTTGAGAAAATTGAAAGAAAAATCATTTGATATCTGATTCACATATGCCTGGATAATCGAAGCTCTGCTGGAGTCAGTACCGTCAAGAATAATCTGAACCTGTGCAACCTTTCCGGTTTTAAGCTGTGAACCGAAATTTTTCTTTATATGCATGAAAACGTCTATCCTGCCGCGGTCAAGAAGCTCATCAGCGGATGATGCTGAAGTCAGATTCTCTTCAATCACAAAATACCTGCTTGAAACAAATCTGTTAAGAAAATTTCTGCTCTGACTGCTCATATCTTCATCCAATACCGCTATTCTTATTCCGGTGACATCCGTATTTACGGCAAATCCGAAAACCAGAACCATGATGACAGGCGCCCCGAAAAGCATCAGGATCATGCGTTTATCACGTAAAGTCTGCTTGAACTCCTTAATCATCATACTTTTAATTTTACTGAACATTTTAATTTTCACCATAATCACCTTCAATCCGGAAGCTGAAGTTTCAGCTTTTTAATACTTAATGTCAGTATAACAGTAAAAAAACATAATAAAAACAGAATCTGGGCATGCATGAGAACAGCGCCTGTTCCTTTAAGCGCGATACCTTTTACAATAAATATCAGATAGCGGGCCGGTATTATATATGTAAACCACTGAAGCAGAACTGGCATGTTCTGAATTGGGAATATAAATCCTGAAAGGATAAAAGACGGAAGATACGTTGCAACCATTGAAACCTGAACCGAAAGAACCTGCATCTTTGTTGCAGACGAAATAAATATTCCCAGCATGGATGTACCCGCAAGAAAAAGAACAGCAAGCAGATAGAACTCAACAAAACTTCCTTTTAAAGGAACTTTAAAAACAAAATACCCTACACATATTGTAAGTACTACATCAAAAACGCCCAGCAACAGATAAGGAATTAATTTTCCGGTAACAACCTCCCATGACCTTAGCGGTGTGGTAATCAGTGTTTCCATTGTACCGCGCTCCCATTCTCTTGAAACAGCCAGCGAAGCAATCAAAGATGAAATGATTGCGAGAATAATTACAATCAGACCTGGAATGATGAAATTTTTACTTATAAGTTCGGGATTATACCATACCCGGCTTCGTATGTCTACAGGAGGTTTAAAAGATGCAACCCCGATTCTTTTAAGTTCATCAACCTTGACATCAAGATTATAATTTGCAATAATCGCTTTTACATATCCCTGAGCCACGGTGACTGATGTTGAATCCGATCCGTCAACTATCAGCTGAATTTCAGGTGATTTACCCGACTTGAAATTTTTTTCGAATCCACGCTGAACTGCAAGAACCATAACAGCTTCGCCGGAATTAATAAGTTTATCTGCACGGCTGTAATCATCTACAAATTCAATTACGTCAATGTAATCAGTATGGGAAAACTCTTCAATAAATTTCCTTGAAGTTGTGCTTTTATCCTGATCATAAACTGCCATTCTCACATGTTTAACATCCACGGAAAGGGCGTACCCGAAAAGCAGAATTAAAAAGGCAGGTGCGAAAACAGAAAGTATGAGACTGCGAGTGTCCCTTCGGATCTGAAGCCATTCCTTTTCAGCCACCGCAACCACTCTTATTAATGACAGATGCAGATTCATTCAGCGCCTCCCGTACTTATTATTTCCATAAAACAGTTTTCAAGAGACGGACTTTTTTCCCTGATTGAAATAACTTTCACTTTTTTTGCCGACAGGTATTTTGAAATTTTTCCCGAATCCTTTTTATAATTATCAACGAACAGACGAAGTGCGTTTCCTTCCCGGATAACATTTCTGTAGTGTTCATAATTTTTCAATGCAGCTTCGGCCTCCCATATATCATCAGTTTCAATTTCAACCATGATTCTCTTCATTGAATTTTTGATATCAGAGGGTGTTCCCGTCAGCATAAACGAACCTTCATGCATGAGTGCAACCCTGTTGCATCTCTCGGCTTCATCCAGGTACGCGGTACTTACAACAATTGTAACACCATCAGCCAGAAGATCATAAAGAATCCTCCAGAACTCCCTTCGTGAAACAGGGTCAACACCGTTGGTCGGTTCATCAAGAAGTATAAGTTCAGGACTGTGAATCAGACAGCATGCAAGACCCAGCTTCTGTTTCATCCCTCCGGAAAGATTTCCGGCAAGACGCTTTTTAAAAGGGCCCAGCTGACTGAAATCATAAAGACGCTCCGAACGTCTGAGTATATCTTTTCCGGAAACTCCGAACAGTCTTCCGAAGAAAAAAATATTTTCCTCAACCGTAAGATCATCATATAGACCGAAACGCTGAGGCATATAGGCCAGATTTTCTTTAACTTTATAGGGATTTTTCTGAACATTCAGTCCATTAATAACGACTGTTCCGTTCTTAATACCCAGAATTCCTGCCATTAATCTCATAAGTGTGCTTTTGCCTGCTCCGTCAGGACCTACAATACCGAAAATTTCACCTTGGGCAACCTCAAATGAAAGACTGTCAACTGCGGTAAGATCACCGAATTGTTTTGATAATCCGTTTACCTTAATCATTTTTCGGTTTCCGGAATGATAATTTCAGCATCAGCCGGCATACCCGGTTTCAGTTCCATTTCTCCATTTTCAATAGCGACCTTAACCGCAAATACAAGTTTGACGCGTTCGTCTTTTGTCTGGATGGTTTTCGGTGTAAATTCAGCTTTATTGGAAATCGATACAACTTTAGCTTTATAGACCTTTCCGGGAAATGAATCGATACTTACATGCACATCCTGTCCGATCTGAACCTTTCCGAGCTGAATTTCATTTACATAAATGTACATCCAGGGACGTCCGAGATCAGCAATTGTAAGAATAGGTGTTCCGGGAAAAGCCATCTCTCCGGTTTCAAGATTAGAATCAAGTATTATTCCATTGATTGGAGAATATAAAACCGCATTGTCAATTGAAGCTGAAATCTGGTCATATGCGGCCTGCGCCATCGAGTAAGCCGCTTTGGCATTATCATAATCACGGCGCGAGATGGAACCCGTTTTATACAGTTCACTTATTCTTTTATAATTTCTGGAAGAATTATCCAGATTTGCACGGACTGAATGAAGCTGAGCTGAAAGTTCATCATATTCAAGTTTCGCCACCAGTTCGTTTTTATTTACTGTCATGCCTTCAGCTTTGGGAATTTCGGCTATGCGGCCTGCAATTTTTGAACTTATTTCTATTTCCGTAACTTCGATGGTTCCGGTTCCGGATATATTTTTACCATTACCGGCGGATTTTCTGAAAACTTCAAAATACAGGGTAGAGGCAATTATGACAGCAGTGACAATTATAATCGGTATTAATTTTTTCTTCATTTTTCATCTCCTTTTCCTACAATAGACATAACATCGGCACCTGTTTCTTTTTTAAGTTCAGCGGCAGCAATGTAATAAGAATTAATTGCATTTATGTATCCGGTTTTTGCTGTAGTCAGTGAAAGGTCGGCATTGAGTAATTCCGAATTCTTTATCAGTCCGGCCCTGTAACTTTCCCTGGCTATCCTAAGCCCTTCCTGAGCCATAGCAACATTTTCTTTCTGAGACTGGATTGTGATGTATGATGAGCATAATTTCAGATAACTTGAATTTATCGAAATAACTATGAGATGTCTCAATTTTACAAGTTCTTCAGACGCTTCTTTTATTTTTTCAGAATTTTCCCGCTCATCAGCACGTGACTTATCAGAAGGGAGCAGAGCCCCCCATTGATAAGTTGCAGCTGCACGGATCTGCCATGTGTTCTGCCATTCATCATTTCCTGAAATCTGTGAAAGATCCGGCGAAAAGGGACCGCTTATGCCAAGATCAACTTCATTCGGTAAAAATTTTGTGTATCCGTAAGAACCGCTGATGGAAAAAGTCGGCCACAGATAATATGAGCTATTCATGCTTTTTGAATTCTCGGCAATCTCCTTTTTGCTTTCAAGCTGGATAATCTCGGGACGGTTTTTCATCGCTATTTCAACCAGCTTTTCTGTATCTTTATCCATATATTTTTCATTTACTTCCATTACTTTTTCTGAAAGAATTCCTTCGTCCGGAATGAATGTATTTTCTTTAACTCCAAGTGTATAGTTAAATACATCCAGTGAAGTTTTATATGAATTCTCTGCCTCAAGAAGAAGCGGTTCCTGATTTTTCAACTGCACCTGGGCCTGCAGAAGTTCAAGCTTCGAAATACTGCCTGTTTTATACAGACTCTGGACATCCTTCAGATTCTGCTTGAGTACTTCAACCGATTCTCTCCTCAATTCAACAGTCTCACGGGACAGAAGAATTCTGAAATAGTTCTGAATTACAGAAAACTCAATATCATTTTTTATTCTTGCAACATCAGCTTTTGCCGATGCATAGGCATTTCCTGCAGCTTGAAGAGAGTTGTAGAACACACCCGGATTAATTGCAAATTTAAGCTGCACAAGTTTAAAATCATACTGTCCGTCGGAAAGACTCATAACTCCGGTATCAGCATATTGACGGGTAGCAGATGCTTCGGATTCAAGAACAGGCATCAGCTGACTCCATGCGGCTTTAACTTTTTCATCAGCCTGATTCAATTTACTTACAGCCAGCTTATAATCATGATTATTTTCAAGTCCGAATATAACTGCTTTCTGTAATGTTATTTTTTCCAAATCTGAATTAATCTCTGCTGAACAGACCGAGGATGAGACCAGTAAAAAAAGAAATATAATCATCATTCCGGATATTTTCATTTTCCATTCTCCTTCTGTACTATAAGTCCTTTTTCAAGTACATTTATCATATTCTTTTTAAAATCTTCCATAAAATTCCCCTTGAATACCAGTTTTCCCATTATTGAGTCATTTATAGACATACGAATTATATTAAAAAAAACAATACCGCCTATAATTTGCAGAAAAGTGAACAGTATATTTACATCACGCATTTCTCCGTTTTTTATTGCTTTTTTCATAATAGGATTTATTAAAGAATGTGCCGGAATTATCAAATTCGGAACTGCAATTTTCTTAATATATTTTCC
>JAFGJZ010000146.1 GCA_016928815.1 Spirochaetota bacterium | reverse complement strand
TTGCCTTCAGCTAATGGTTGGCGCTATCAGCCTCCATAACGGACTTTCACCGTCAAGTGTGCACCCATGCCGGGCGCACCAAAAAGACCCTTCATAAAAAGGGTCTTTCGATACAGTGTAGTGTTATATCGTAAATCTTAGTTCTCAATTGCCTCTACTGGACAAACACTTGCGCAAAGTCCGCATTCTGTACATGCATCTTCATCAATTGTGTAGATTGGATCTCCCTCAGAAATTGCTTCAACAGGACATTCACTAGCACAAGTTCCGCATGCTGTACATTTATCTGTAATAAAATAAGCCATGTAAAACCTCTGTTTTTTAAAATATACGGAAAAATAATAGATTCAGCATTTAAGTCAATAAAAAAAGTTATATTTCTACTGATTTTTGATTAAATTCCAGCTGCCGTCAGTATTAAGTTCAAGTATCTCAGTATGATATTTTCTGATAGATTCACGGTGACCGACACTCAATAAAGTAATACCGGCTGCTTTAAGTCTTTCATAAATTTTTTCCTCATTACCGACATCCAAAGCACTCGTTGATTCATCAAGAATAGCATATTGAGGCTTATTTACCATCAGTCTCGCAAAAGCCAGTCTCTGCTGTTCACCCTGTGACAGCATATCCTCCCAGTTTTCAAGGGCATCAAAAACAGAGTCAAGGTCAGGATAAACATTTTTAAGTTTTTCAGTTAAATGCGGGAGATTCACTTCATTAAGCACTTCTTCCAGTTCCTTATCTGTAACATCTGTGTTAAATCCCGGATATAAAAGCTGTTCACGCAGCGTACCGAGTATCATATAAGGTTTCTGCGGAATGAAAAATACATCTTTTTCAGGAAATGTGACTTTCCCTGTACCGCTGTTCCATAAACCTGCGATGGCTCTTAACAAAGAGCTTTTTCCTACACCGGAAGGGCCAATCACCAGAAGTGATCTTCCTTTTTCAATATTAATATTAAGATTATTAAACAGTTTCTGTGCAAGGTTCGGAGTACTCAATGATAAATTTTCCGTAGAAATTTTATCCCCGGATATCCTGTCTATTCCTAAATCAGTTTTCTTATCTGTTTCAATTTTAAATCCGCTTGCTTCATCAAGAGCTTTGTCAAATGTATCAATACGGTTTATACCTGCAGCAAATCCTGCAATTCCTTCAAACTGATCAACAATAAAAGATACGGCACCTAATACCTGTGAAAAAGCACCTAAGGCCTGAGTCATCATTCCGAACTCAATTTTTCCTTTAAAAAACATTGGAGCAACTATGGATATGGGAACAAGAGCAATAAAGTATGTGTAATATGTTGTAAAAAAACCAAGGTTCCGCTGCCATCCGATCAAGTGTTTATAGTTTGAGATTACTTTACTGAATCTTAAAAATAACTGATTTTTTTCTCTGTCCTCACCTTTATAAAAAGCTATTGATTCCGCAGAATCCCGAACATGTATAAGACCATAACGAAAATCAGCTTCTTTTTTCAATTGTCGATAATTAATACCTACTAACCGTTTTCCAAGAAGAACAGTACCTATTGTTCCGACAGTAGCATAAATAATCAGTATATATGTCAGATCTTTCGATATTGACCATAATACACCGGAAAACGCAATTATATCAATAATTGAACCAAGAATAATTAATAAAAAAGATAAACTTACACTAGTATAATTATTTATATCCTGTGCAATCCTCTGATCCGGATTATCTATAATTTTATTTGATGTCAGCTCATAATAAGCCCGATTATGAAGATATTTTACAATGAAACCATCTGCCATAAATTCCCGCCATTTCACAGCAAGAAGTTTTCTAAACCACGGGTATATTACGACAATAGGTGTACAGGTAATATAGATTACTGCGTTAAAATAAATAAATTTCCAGAAATCATCTGCAGATTTCGCATATACAGTATTCCACAAAAATCTTCCCGTATAGGAAATTACAACATTAATTCCGCTTATTGTCATACTTAAAAAAAGCAGCATAACCAGAAATCCCCATGCTGCTTTCGAATTTCTGATTCTATTCCGTAATTGGAAAATAATCAAGGTCAATGATATTAATGTAAAAGTAAACACCAGTCCGAATTTACTCCACATCGCGGTTGTCCATTCATTCAGGCCTTTTGCGTAAAAATCCATAATAGATGCATTGTATTTATGCATAATGAGAACAGTGATTTTGGTCAAAGCCATCAGCAATGCACCACCTGTAAGCATTACCAGGATCAATAAACCTACGAAGGGTTTTACCGATTCTTTTTTATTTTTAAACCAGAAATCCTTAAAATTGAAGAGCGCGACAAAACTTACAAAACATATTGCAATAATGGATAAAGAATATGATTTATTAAGAAGATCGAAGACCTTTCCTTCTGAATAAATTTTAAAAATTTTGTTAATTATGATGAGAATAAAATAGGTAGAAGATAAAAGAAAAGAAACTGCAAATAATATGAAAGAATAAATCCCAATTTTTTCTTCCTTATCTTTTGGCAGCCAGAATTCCTGTGCAATCAGAAGATACCGTCTCCATAAACTCCACCCGAGTCTGTTTTCATTAAACGTCTGATTTTTCATATCATACCTGCTGAAAAATAGTTTTTTTCTTTATGTCACATTGCAATTATTTATTGCAAGCACTATTTAACTATGATTAACAGCAGAATAAACAATACCTGAGAATTTTACAGCCTATTAATTTTATTTAACTTAATTACCGGTATGTTTTTAAACCCTGCAAATAAAACAAATCAAACCCGGATGTATTCAAAAATTTCACCATCCGGGCTTAAGTGCAAATTCATAACTTGGAAAAATCTATCTGACCGACATTATCAAATACATAATCCGGTGTGTATGGAAATTCCCTTATCATATCAGTTGAAGTAACACCTGAAAGAACCAGACAGGTTTTCATACCGGCTTCCATTCCTCCGACAATATCAGTATCCATTCTGTCTCCAATCATCATTGTATCTGCTGAATGCACTCCAAGCTGATTCTTGGCAATCATCATCATAAGTGAATTCGGTTTACCGACAATGTAAGGCTTCTTATTTGTAGATTTCTCAATAGCGGCGATTATAGCTCCTGCTGCAGGTTCAAATCCGTTTTCCACCGGATCAATTACATCCGGATTGCTCGCAATAAATTTAGCGCCGTTACTGATAAAATTAACCGCCTTTTTGAGCATCTCAAAATTGAGACTTGAAGTCTTTCCGACAACAACATAATCCGGATTTTTTTCCGTAATGGAGAAACCCACATTATAGAGTGCACTTGAAAGCCCGGCACCTCCGATAACATATGCCGAAGAACCGGCTTTCTGATTTTTCAGAAATGTAGCCGTAGCCATCGCACTTGTGATGAAATTTTCTTCGGTCAGACCTTCAATCCCGAGATGTTCAAGTTTACGCAGAAGATCAATCGGCGTCTGTTCCGAATTATTTGTAAGGAAAAGAAACTTGATTTTTTTACTTATCATCCTGTCTACAAAATCCTTTGCTCCGGGTATCAGGTTTCCGCCCCTGTATATTACGCCGTCCATGTCTGAAATAATGTTTATTGCCATAAATCCATCCTTTAATTTTTTAATATCTGTGAACCGCTTAGTGTTTTTTTAATTTCAATCACACTCGGTATCCTTGTCTTCAATTCTTTAACATGAGAGATAATTCCTACTATCCTGCTGCCTCTTATTTCATCTAAAATAGAAATGGCTCTTTCAAGTGAACGCTCATCAAGCGAACCGAAACCTTCATCAATAAAAAGCGCCTCCAGTTCATTACCGCCTGATCTGCTTTGAATTACATCCGACAGACCCAATGCCAGACAGAGTGAAGTTAAAAATTTCTCACCTCCGCTTAACGACTGTACTTCCCGCTCCTTTCCGTTAAAAATATCAATAACGTTGAATTCGAGACCGGATTTTGTTGATCCTCTCTCTTTTTCATTTCGTCTTTTCAGCTGATACTGCCCGTCAGAAATTCTGATCAGCCTCCTGTTTGCTTTATTCAGAACCTCCTGAAGGTATCCGGCAAGAACATAATCCTGAAAAGTAATATTCCTGCTGTTTGTTCCGTTTAAAATCAAAGCCATTTTTTCAACATCAGAATGCTTTTCATTCAATTCAGAAAGTCTGTTTAAAATAAATTCATATTCTTTCTTTTTATTCTCCAGCATAATGATCTTTTCGTTATTTTCATCACGCTTTGCTGTCAGATCTGCAATCTGACTCTCGATACCGGTCAGTTCCGATTTGATTCTAATTATATCAGGTTTTTCTGTATTTTTTAATTTTTTTTCATAAAACTTCAAAGATTCCGAGTTTTTTGCTGAAGCTTCCCGGTATAAGTTGATTCTCTTTTCTATGTCGTTCAGCTCTGCATCTGAAATCATAAAAAGCTGCAATTGCTCCATTGATTCCAGTTTTTCATTCTTCAAAATCACATCCAATTCCTTTTTCAGGGAATTCAATTCGGTTTCAAATTCATGAATACTGTTTTCATAATTTTTTATTTCAGTTTCGATTTGGATGCGTTTTTCATTTTCTTCAACAAATTTCTTTTCAGTTACGGAGACTATTTCAACTCCTTTTGCAATACTTTTCCGTAAATCCTCGATGATCTCCTGAAAATCTTTTTCTTTCTCAAGCTGTTCCGAAATATTTGAAAAATATCCGGAATCCTCAGAGAATCTGATTTCCAGATCCTTTAGCTGATCCGAATTGTTTTTAATGAAGGCTGTATTTTCAGAAAGTTTAATCTTAATGGTATTGATTTTATCAGTTAAGGCGCGGTTCATGCTATTAAGGCTGTCTTTAAATTTCAGATGTTCTGAAAAAATTTTTTCATTTTCCGCCATTTTTTCCATCAGACCTGAATTAAACTTATAACGTTTTTTCAGTTCAGATATTTCATTATCAATCTGATTAATCTCTTTATCATAATTTATTCCGGCAATGAAAAGATTATTTATTTCAGCTAAATTCAATTTTTTCATTTCAATTTCTTTTTCCAGGGATACCCTGACCTTGTCTTTAAGCGACTTTTCCGATTCAAGACGTTCTACCCGTGCCGTTTCACTGGTTATTTTTTTATCAGTACTGAAAACAGCCGGATGTTCAAGTGATCCGCAAACGGGACATGGAATATTATCCGTAATTTTTTCTGAAAGCTTTTGAAGATAATAAAGTTCATCATTCTTTCTGCATTCAGCAAGCTGTCCGGATAATTCATGCAGAATTTTTATTTCTTTTTCAAGATTTGTTTCATCTTTTTCAATCTCTGATTTTAAGGCAGCCGCTTTATTAAAATACTGTCTGCAGATATTATGTTCCCTCAGCTTTATTTCAAATGCGTTAATCTGCTCCGATAGCATAATATTACTATCAGCTGCATCTTTATTTTTAACTTTGAATTCATTCAGACTGTTTAGTTTTTCTTCCAGCCTGACCAGTTCCTGTGAATTATTCTGCAGTTCTTTTTCAGATTTCCGCAGATCATCCGACAGTATGACTGAATCAGTCTGAAGACCTTTGCTGATTTTATATTCCGGAAGCAGCAGGATCAGACGGTCCAGTCCGTACTCCCGATTACTGATTTCTTTTCTCCATTTTGGAAGTTTTGAATAATCTTCCTTTAGTTTCAGGAATGATTCCTTTGTTTTCAATAAATTGTCTTTTAATTCTGAAATAGTCCGGGAGCTTTTTTCCCTGTTTTCCTGAATATAATTATACTTGTCAATAACAGGTTTGTGTTTTAAAAAATATCTGTAATTTTCCAGTTTTAATTCAAGAGAATTTATTTCTTTTTTCTGTAAAATCAGTTTTTCCTGTTCCGACTTTTTTTCATCCAGTTCCGCGAATAATTTAATGACATTTTCGGAGTCAGCCAGTTCGCTGCTTTTTTCTTTTACGCTAATATTAAGTTCCGATATGCTTTTAGTTAATTCATTTTTAATTTTCAGCAATACCGCATGATTTTCCCCGTATTTTACCGGATCAAATATCTTCATTTTTTCATCAAGAGCTTTTGAAATCTGTTTCTTTTCCGCTGCAAGTTCATTTTTCATTTCATTAAATCTTGCTGCACATTTTTTATATAGATCAACCGGAAAGATTTTTTCCAGCAGTTCCCGCTTCTCTTTCGTTTCGGATATGAGAAATTTCTGAAACTCTCCCTGCGGCAGCAGAATAAGTCTTGAAAATTCATCCGCATTAAATTTTACAAACTCCTGAATTTTCCCGTCTATATCCGTTTTATTTCCCGGATAATCAACCCACTCCTGATTTTTAAATTCACTGAAAACAACAGTTTCCGGCTGGTTTGTATATCCGGTACCTTTCCTTTTCTTTCTGTCATACGAGGGAGACCTTCTGACTCTGAATGTTCTTCTTGCAAGTCTGAAAGTGAATTCACAGAATGGAATGACATCATAATCAAGACCTGAATATACAAGATCACTTCCGTTCCGTGTACCTGATACTTCACCGTATAATGAAAACATGATGGCATCGAAAATTGTTGTCTTTCCTGCACCTGTATCACCGGTAATAAGAAAGAAATCATCATAGCTTGAAAAATCAATACTCTGCTTCAGGCGATAGGATCCAATTCCCTCCAATGTGATTTTTAAAGGCTTCATTAGTGAATATCTCCGCTAAGATCTTTGAAAAGCTGAATCTCTCTTTTTTCAGGTTTCCGGCCGGCAGCATATTCATAAAAATTTTCCAGGTATTCCAGAGGACTTTTATTTTCGTTAAATTCACCGATATCATCTCCTCCGGAAGATATACATGACATATTCTGCCTGACTGAAAGAAGATACGGAAATCTGTTTTTCAAAACAGATACCGGGCTTTCCACAATACCATCATCCGACAGCTCCAATTCGAGAAAGCAGTCCCTGACTTCCTCATATTTTTTATCATTCAGAAAATTTTCAAATTTATCACTAATACGTTTCATTTCAATTTTCTGAGGAACAGGTATTTCTTCAATGGAAATATCCCCTTTTAAAAACTCAATGGAAAGAAGATGTTTATCATCCTTGAATTCCGAGAAAGAATACTTCAGAGGCGATCCTGAATAATATGCTTTACCGGATATTTTCTGACCTTTATGAAGATGTCCCATTGCCGTATAATCGAAATGATCAAATACCGTTTTGGAAACGGACGCCAATCCTCCGACATATACTCTTTCAGATTCGGAAATTTCCGATCCTGCAACAAAAGCATGTCCGATAAAAATATTAACAGAACTTTTTGATTTTTTCGTTTCAATTAATTTCAGAATTTCAAGAAATTCAGAAGAACCCTCCGTTTCATCCGGCATTGAACCTGATAAAAACGGCAGCATGTAAAAATAATAATTTATTCCGTCTTTGGTTAAAATTACAGGCCGGGCTGCATGCTCCCTGCCTCCGTAAATATAAATTCTGTTATTCTGAAGAATCTCGGAACAGTAAGCCAGTCTGTCCGCACTGTCATGATTCCCCGCAATTACAAACAGATCCGAAGTTCCTAGTTTATTAAATTCCGCAAGAAACCATCCGAACAGGGCAACAGCTTCTGCCGGTGGTACACTCCTGTCAAAAATATCACCTGCTATAATTACAGCATCATGTTTATTGTTTTTTAAAAATTCTATGAACCATTTAAGAAAAAACTCCTGACACTCCAGCAGCGGGTAATCATGAAGATACCTTCCGAGGTGCCAGTCTGATGTATGAATTATTTTCATGCAGCTTTTCCCCTGAAATTCTGTATAAGCGCATGCCATCCGCCGCCGATTCCAACTACTGAAATAAACAGCATAATTCCTCCAACTACAGTATTCCATTTTAGAATTTCAGTAAAGAAAATTATACCCATAAGAGCTGCCCAGAAAATCCTTGTTGTTGAAACGATACTGCCGGCTGCTGCTGAAATATATTTCGCACCGAAAGTAATCGCAAACTGACCGGCTACTCCCAATGATCCGCTAATAATTGCCATCAGCCAGATGTAATGATTAACATTCTTAAAATAAGGAATCATCATCAGGAAATTCAGCACTCCGCCGGCAGCCATCAGATAAAAAAGAATCACAATACTGCTGTCATATTTTCTGCTTTCCCGGAGAACACATACACCTGCTCCGGCAATTATTCCGGAAATAAGTGAAAGAACATTACCATAATTAAAACCGTTCAACGAAGGATTCAGAATGAGAACAATAGCGCACATTGAAAAAAGGAGATAAAAGATATATTCTTTCTTTATATGTTCGTTATTTATAAACGGAGAAAGCAAAAAAACAAATGCCGGATATGTCATATTCAGCATATTAGCTTCAGTTAAAGTAGTATGCTGAATCCCGATAAAAAAGAAAATAACTGCAACAGTATTAAAAATCACCCGTAAAAAAACAAACTTTAAGTTTACAGGCCGGAAAGGAATTTTTAACCGGAGCATCAGGTAAAATGCAAAAACTGCACCTATTGCAAAACGTACAAATGTAATCTGCATTGGATTAATATCTGACATATTGTTTATATATTTTGATACTCCGGCAGAAGCAGCAAACAATATTGCTGATACTGACATGTAGAAAATTCCTTTGTACATATGACTCCTTTTACAGAGGGAATAATCCCCTCTGTATGTGAAGCCATTAAAAAACATTAAAGGGCTTTATTCAACATATTATTAAGTCTTTTTACAAATTCTGCACTGTTTTCAATTTTCACACCTTCAATTAGAAGCGCCTGGTCAAGCAGAAGATTGCATGCATCGGTAAACTCATCCCCGTCCTGCATTGCCGACATTTTTGTAATGATGGAATGTGTAGGATTTATTTCAAGAATAGGTTTGACTTCCGGCATGTTACCCTGTCCCATTGCTTTCAGCATCGCCTGCATCTGAACAGTCGGGTCATTCTGATCCGCTACAATACATGAAGGAGAGTCACTGAGACGGACAGAAGCCTTTACTTCTTTCACTTTATCTCCAAGAGCTGATTTCATTCTTTTAACAAGAGGTTCAATCTCCTTCTCATCTTTTTTATCATCTTCTGTTTTAAGATCATCAGCAGCATCGCTTCTATTGACTGATTTAAACTCAAAATCCTTGTACTTCATAAGACTCGGCACTACAATCTCATCAATCTCATCATCAAGAATAAGCACTTCAATGTCTTTTTTACGGTACATTTCCAGAAGCGGCGACTTTCTCAATGCATTTTCATTTTCACCTGTAATGTAATATATTGCTTTCTGTTCAGTCTGCATTCCAGACACATAATCCGCAAGAGATACAAGTCCTTCAGTTTTACTTGTCTTGAACCTTACAAGTTCAAAAAGAATCTCCCTGTTTTCAAAATCCTGATATAAACCTTCTTTCAAAGGACGTCCGAATTGTTTATAAAACTCAGTGTATTTATCCTTATCTTTAGCAAGTAATTCAAATTCATTAAGAATCTTCTTTACTGAATTATTCTTTATTTTTTCAAGGACCTTGTTCTGCTGAAGTATTTCACGGCTTACGTTCAGCGGCAGATCTTCCGTATCAATGATACCTCTTACAAAACGCAGATAGGTAGGCATAAGTTCTTTTTCATCATCAGTTATGAAAACCCGTTTGACATAGAGTTTTACTCCCGCCTTATAATCGGCCCTGTAAAGATCAAAAGGGGCGTTTTTCGGAATAAAGAACAGAGTGGTATAATCCAGTGTCCCTTCGGCCTGAGTATGAATACTTAGCATAGGATCTTCATAATCATTCGAAATCTGTTTGTAAAACTCGTTATATTCCTCTGTTTTAATCTCGGACTTCGGACGTTTCCAGAAAGCTGATGCAGAATTAATCTGTTCATCTTTCATTTCCTTAATTTCTTTCTTATCCTCGCCTTCGCCCTCATATCTGGTATCCTCATAGTGCAGAAAAATCGGAAACGGAATGTGATTCGAATATTTTTTAATAATATTTTTAATTTCCCATCTGTCAACATACTCGTTTCCGGCATCATTCAGTTTGAGAATTATCTCGGTTCCATGAGATTCTTTCTCTGTTTCCTCCAGAGAGTATCCTGTTTTTCCGTCGCTTACCCATTTATATGCCTTATCTTCACCGGCTTTTTTGGTAATTACTTCAACTTCATCCGCAACCATGAATGAACTGTAAAAACCGACACCGAACTGACCGATCAGGTTTGAATCCTTTTTCTGATCTCCGGACATCTGCTCAAGAAACCTTCTTGTACCTGAACGGGCAATAGTACCCAGATTTTCTATTAAATCCTGTTCATTCATCCCTATACCGGAATCCGAAATTGTAAGTTTTTTCGAAGAAGAAGAATCATCATATGAGATATCAATTCTCGGATTAAATGAAATACTTTTATAATCGTCATTGGTTAGCGTCAGATATTTTAGCTTATCAAGTGCATCAGATGAATTAGATACAAGTTCTCTTAAAAATATCTCCTTGTGTGAATATAATGAATGAATGATCAACTGGAGTAACTGATTCACTTCAGTCTGAAATGTGTGTTTACTCATTTTTCCTCTCTGTTTTAACATTTATTAGCACCCATCAGGGGAGACTGCTAATAATATATAAAAGGATATAAAATTTGTCCATATTATTAATAAATTTTTTAAAAAAAATGAAAAGCATGGGATAATATATATTTTTAATCGGTTTGATTACTGAAAATTGCAATTTCAGAGAATTCAATCTTCAGACAATAGTTTAATTTACAGGCCGGCAACCGAATACATCCAAAAAAACTGTTGACAGCATTCGTCCAATGCATTCTCCTAACAGCATAGAAAAAGATAAGGAGTAAAAAATGGCTAAAGTAATTTTAAAGGATATAAACAAAATATATCCTAACGGTTTTCAGGCTGTCTATGACACATCAATAGAAATTGAAGACCGTGAATTTGTAATTCTTGTTGGACCTTCCGGTTGCGGAAAATCAACAACTCTTCGAATGGTAGCCGGACTTGAGGAAATTTCAAGCGGTGATCTAATAATCGGAGACAAAAAAGTAAATGATGTTCACCCTAAAGACAGAGATATTGCAATGGTGTTCCAGAACTATGCGCTTTATCCTCACATGAGTGTTTATGACAACATGGCATTCGGTCTTAAAATGAGAAAAACACCTAAAGATGAAATTGACAGACGTGTAAAAGAAGCTGCTTCAATTCTTCACATTGAAAGTCTTCTTGACCGTAAACCTAAACAGCTTTCCGGCGGACAGAGACAAAGGGTTGCGCTTGGAAGAGCAATAGTAAGAAAACCTAAAGTATTCCTTTTTGATGAGCCTCTTTCAAATCTTGATGCAAAACTAAGAGTAACCATGCGTGCCGAAATCTCAAGACTTCACTCCCAGCTTCAGGCTACAATGATATATGTAACTCATGACCAGATTGAGGCGATGACAATGGCAGACCGTATTGTTGTCATGAAAGACGGGTACATCCAGCAGATTGATTCACCAATGCATCTTTATAACAATCCGGCAAATATATTTGTTGCAGGATTTATCGGATCTCCTCCAATGAACTTCCATGAAGTTACAATTGACGGAAATAAAGCTCATGCAGAAGGAATTGATGTTCCTTTTAATGCAGCACAGAAGGCAAAACTTGCTGAATATAACGGAAAAAATGTAATAATCGGAATCAGACCGGAAGATATTAAAAATACAGCTGCAGGCAAATCAAATCATCTTCAGGCAGTTGTTGAAGTTGTTGAACCTCTTGGAGCGGAAATTCAGCTTCATGTAAAACTTGATTCAGGAAACAGAATGATTGTCAAAGCTGAACCTATTTATACTTATCAGGTAGGACAGAAAGTTACTTTCGGAATAGATATCGATAAAGTTCATTTCTTCGAAAAAGACGAAAAAGTTTACCCTAACGGAAAAACAGAAAACATTACCATCATATAAATCATGTATTTTAATCGAGTAGGAGACTGACAGTTAGTTTGTCAGTCGACCTCTCACACCACCGTGCATACCGTCCGGTACACGGCGGTTTATCAAC
>JAFGJZ010000145.1 GCA_016928815.1 Spirochaetota bacterium | reverse complement strand
TTGAGGTCGGTGGCGGAGTCGAACCGCCGTACCCGGTTTTGCAGACCGATGCCTAGCCACTCGGCCAACCGACCATCTGTACCGGACTGCAAAAATAACAAAATTTTATGAAAACCTGTAGGTTTTTACTAACTACTTAGTCTACAAAACATTTTCCATATCGATCGCGTAAAATGCAGTTTTTTCCGGAAAATGTCACGAGTAAATGCCTCTGATACTAACAGCAAAGGCCGACAGAGAGGAAATTTTAACTTATGAAAAAATTATTCTGGAAGGCAAATCCCTTCTCACGTAACCACCAGCGCAAAGCTTTGGCTATTTTTCTCCTTTTGAGTAAAACAGTTCCTGTTTCAACCGAGGTTATTTTATATATTGTTTTCATGAGCTTACTGTTTAATGAACATTGATTTGTATTTTTTTTAATCGGTCCTCTGTTTCATGCCCTCCGTATTACTACACTTTCAGATTCAATCTTTGAATGGAAATATGTAATACCATCTATTTCGGTCATGTCAATGATTCTGAAACCATTCGCCGCAAATAGTTTTAAAACTTCGTTCCTGTCCATATCACGGTCAGTTTTAGAATCAAGGAAATTTCTGAATTTATTCAGTAATCTGGAAGGATCAGACAGATACAGTTTGATTCTTCTTTTACGGTTTCTGCTGTCAGAAAAACAACCAATGAAATTTGCGTCTGCAGGTAAAATCCTGAAAAGAGAATGCAGAAACTTTTCCAGGTGTTTGATCTGATTGAGCTTTTTGAGATTTATCAATGTGCTGATGTTCCTCATATCACTTTCATCATAATAATAATGATGATTTGGTGTGAGGATTATCAGATCTGATTTCTCGGGAATACCCTGACTTTTAAGATACCGGTGAAGAATTTCACCGCCTGTGGTAATAATATTAATAAAATTCTGATCGGATTTATTGCTCCTGGTAGAAGTATTATTCCCGGTAAAATCTTGCTCGTTAAGATTTTTTTCTACTAAACATGTGATGTCTGAGGTGGTGTGATTTTCCATATTTAATAAATTTAAAATTATATGGATAAAAGTAAGGTTAGAAAATGTCGCTGTCAAGTAGCTGGTGCTCAACTAGTGGGCATTTGCGATTTTTTGGAGAGCTCTTTATCGACAAAATCAGGAGGATTATTTACAGGAAATGACGACTTACAAACTCAGAAAGGTCATTCGTCAAAATCGGGTCAATATTTACCGAAGATTGAAAAAAAATGTTTAATGCGTTGGTTCACATAATTACAATATACAGATAATCAATTTTATAAGTGCTATTTTATTGTAAAATTCCCGGGAATGCCGGATTTTGACAAACGGAAGGTTTATAAGGATAAAAATCAGGTAAAAATCAGCATTTTGGGCATTTCTATGAATCAGATTTCATTGTAAAACGTCAGATTTTGACTTATTAAGGTGAATAATCATACTTTTTACTGCAGTAATATCTGTGTTGTAAAACTGAATTATTGTTTCTCAGGCAAAAATGATATGCAACTATAAAGGGAAGTGTGAACTGCTATTCATGATCACTGAAAAGTCCTGAATTAACGGGTCTGAATAATTTGTATTCTCCCTTTTTGATTCTGCAAGTTGGATTTTGGTGATTTTCTTTATAACTTCAAACGATGATTTCCTGAGTAACAAATTGTATAACTTAGTCATAAGAAGAGATGAAAACAAGAAAATTTACAAGACGACAGGCTATTGCCGCCACCTCGGCAGGCCTTTTCGGCTCAATGCTTAACTTGTCGTTCAGACCGTTTGAGATAAATACTCCCAGGCAAATGGGAAAGCTGGCAATTAACGGTGGAGAGAAAGCACATAAAGGTTCCTGGCCCGAATGGCCGGTATGGGATCGATCGGCGGAGCCCGGTATTTTGGAAATGTTCCGTACAGGTCGCTGGTGGCGGGGCAGAGGTGAACATGTCGTGGAATTTGAAAACAAATATGCTGCTATAATGGGTGCAAAACGCTGTCTGGCAACTGCCAGCGGGACAACAGCACTTATTACGGCGATGCATGTTCTGGGAGTGGATGCCGGAGACGAAGTCCTTGTTTCTCCATACACTTTCATTGCAACGTATAATTCAATCTTTTCTCTTAAAGCTTTGCCGGTTTTTGTTGACAGTGATCCTGAAACTTTCCTTATTGATCCGGGAAAAATTGAAGAAAGAATAACTGACAGGTCCGTTGCAATTATCCCTGTTCATATTTACGGATTGCCAGTTGATATGGATAGTGTGAACAAAATAGCAAAAGCTCATAATCTGAAGGTCATAGAAGATGCTTGCCAGGCGTGGCTCGCGGAATACAAAGGTAAGAAAACGGGTACTCTGGCAGATCTGGGTTGTTTCAGTTTCCAGAATTCAAAACATCTTCCTTCAGGTGAAGGGGGTGCAATCCTTGGTAATGATGATGATATTATGGACCGTTGCAATGCTTTTCACAACTGCGGCAGGCCTTTCGGCAATATGAAAAGGGTTCCCGGAATTCCGCATCATGGGATGAACTTTCGAATGCAACAGTCACAGGCTTTGATACTTATGTCGCAGATGAATCGTTTTATGAAAGATAATGACATACGTCATGATAATGCGCTCTACCTGGACAAAAGGCTGAAAGAGATACCCGGCATTGTTCCTTACAAACTGGCTGACGGTGCCACAAGAGCAGTATATCATTTATATCCTTTCAGATATATTAAGGAGCAATTTAATAATATACCAAAAGATAAATTCATTGATGCGCTCAACGCCGAGGGAATTCCCTGCAGCGGTGGCTATGGAAAACAGAATAAGGATGGTCTTATTGATGAGGTGCTGAATTCACGGGGGTACAAAAGAATTTATTCCGAATCGAGACTGAGGCAATGGCGCGAACAAAATGTACTTCCCGGAAATGATCAGCTATGCGATCAGGCAGTTGC
>JAFGJZ010000144.1 GCA_016928815.1 Spirochaetota bacterium | reverse complement strand
TATATGATTCCTATGTGTATAATTGATTACTATAATCCGCTAATTCCTGGTGAAATTATACAATCATACTACATTCCTGATGATATTTTTGATGACATGAAATCTGGAAAAATTGTAACTTATAAAGTAAAGTATAGAGACACTCTTTCTGCAATTTCCAAAAAGTATCATACTTCTGCTTTAAAGATCTATGAGCTGAATAACTGTATCATTGATATTAATCTGATTTTTGGAGGAAATGTAATATTTGTTCACATCGATGAAAGTCTCATGGATAAATATGAGCCTATAATTTATTTAAATGCAGAAACGGAAGACGGAAAAATAGCGGATGACAATGAAATTCAAATTGAAAATTTAAATTTGCCTGCAGTAAATGAGTGTCCGGATATCATCGATATTTATTATCTAAATATGGCAATTTCATTTTCTTTTCCATGCGGTTATTTCAGGAACAGGTTTGAACCGGCGTTAAAATACTCTATATCATACAGCAGCAACATTTTAAATTCTGAATATATTTATTACTCAACCGGTTTTCACTACGCAGAATTTAAAGATTCAATCGGCATAAATACATATGAATACAGCATGAAGATACCATCTGTCTTTTTATCTCTATTGTACAGACATCAGTTTCATGAATTTGAAATAATTTCATCTGCGTCTGCAGGTGTTAATTACATGTATGTAACATTCAAGGTCCTGAATGAAACTGAAAGTTATTTTTACCCGGGATGTTCCATCAACACTGGTATCAGCAGAGATATTACCGGAACATTTAACGCAGGTTTATCAATCGGTTATGATATAATTTTTTCCCGGCCTGAACTGTTCCAGAGTTTTAATACCGGTATTTTCGCAGAAATGGAGTTTTAGGTTGAAAAGTAACTCTAATCGGTTGATGTATCAGTATAAAGAGTATAATGACATTTTGTACACCTGAAAATTTCAAGATTATCTTCATCAAATTTTTCCATTATTTCATTGCAGTAAGGACAGTTCCTGGGGATAATTGTAATAATTATGAAAAAAATAAACACTACAAAAAATAAAATAAGTATTACATTTGATGCATATTCATAATCAAAATAGGTAACAAGAAATACAGCAGCAAGAAAAATTAAAAGCGCTACTAATCGAAGGATTTCAAAAAATGATTCCCTGCGTTCAAGTTTTCTGACTTTATTTTCAATTTTCAAATCAGTCCCTCTTTAACAGCCAATCAGACAAAAAAGCCCTTATAAATAAGGGCTTCCGTCTTTCATGATTTCAAGATATTTGTTTAGAATATCAATCTCGCCTTTCTTCTCATTCAGAAATTCCTTCACCCGGTCTTTAACTGCAGCCTCCTGCTCCAGAGTTATCTTCCCGATAAGTACCCGTGAACGTAAAAAAACAAAATACGTATCAAGTACATCGCAGATGCAGTAATCATTGATTTCCTTCATTTTGCCTTCAACATACATGTCGTAAACCTGGCTGCCGTCGGTATCCATTTTCCCGGGAAGACCAAGCACCTTCGAAAGAAGATTAAGACCGCCTGCCATTTTAATTGCATGATTGTTCGAAAGAAGTTCCTGTAAATCAATGTGACGGGTTCCGTATCTCTGTCTTGTTCCGAACTTGTCATTGAAATGCGTTTTCATCTGAATTCCGTAACGGTATGCCATCAGTTCAAGCAGAGGCACATCAAAGCCTCTGCCGTTAAAAGTTACAATCGCCGCTTTCGGGTAAAGGTCTTCAAGTGCAAACCAGAAACGTTTTGTCATGATCTCAACCTTGAATTCAGGTTCGTCCAGTGAAACAATTTCCTTAATGGTAAAATCATTTAATATTTTAGCTATTACGACACTGACGGGTTTCATAAATGTAACAGGAATGAAATCAGAACGTCCGTCAGTAATTTCAAGCATCTCATCCTTAAATTTGCGTATAGCTTCTTCATCCGACAGGTTTTCAGAAGGAAATTTCACATCTTTGATAAGACCGACATCAGGAACAGCTTCAACGTCAAAAACAAGATATTTTACTTCATTTTGTGCATCACTCATCAATCACTCCAAAAAAAAAGCATGTCAATAGACATGCTTTATATGATAAATTCAGTTGAAATTATTTTTTGCCTTTTATTTTCTCTTCAATTTTGGTTAAATAATCGATGATAATAGGATCAGTTTCATTCTCTTTTACCTGAACAAGTTTATCACCCTGTGCTTTAGTCTCAACTCCAAGTCTTGTAACCGCAAGAACAAGAGCATATCTGACGTCTGAATTTCTTTCTACTAAAATCTGATCAATGCATGTATCGATAACCTTTTTCTCGCCGATAAGACCAAGAGCGACTGCTGCATTCATACGGACGTCTTTATCAGACGCATTCTGAAGAAGGTCCGTCAGTTTATCAACGACAGATTTTTCCTTTTTCTCACCAAGATACTTTTCAGCGGCAACAACAGTTGCCGGATCATCGCTTGAAAGATCTTTAATATAGTCATCCTTGGATTTACCTGCTGCTGTAAGGACAGCTGCATTTAAAAGTAAAATTGCACATAAAAATAATATCTTTTTCATCTTTATTCCCCTGTAATTTTATTCATGTAATCATATTTTATATGTAAAAATCTGTCAAATACTATATTTTTATCTGAATTATAAAATTATTATTATTGACATTCAGTAATTTCATAATAATTAAAAGTAAAGATTAATCGCAGCGGGGCCAACATGGAAGAACTCTCTTTTGAACAGATGCTTGAACAATCCTTTCAAAACGAAAAATTCAATACAGGTGACAGAGTCAAAGGAAAAATCATTTCTGTTTCCGATGAATTCGCTTTTGTCGACATTACAGGTAAAACCGAAGCAGTCGTAAGCATTTCCGAAATTACGGATAAAAAAGGAAATAAAAAATACAGCGTTAATGATGAATGCATGTTTTACATTTCGGATATTTCCCATGATGAAATAAAACTTACAATAGATATAGGTCTCGGATACATTTCAGATGCCCTTATCAGATTTTGTTTTGAAGAAAACATTCCTGTTAAAGGCAAAATTATCTCGTCTTCAGATGCAGGTTTTCAGGTTGCAATCGGAGAAAATACCGCATTCTGTCCGCTTACCCATCTGGAATCTGCACTTTCAGATGACAGGAAAATCTATAATAACAGAATTTATGACTTTTCCATAATTGAATTAAAATCCGGCGGACGGAATATTGTAGTTTCAAGAAAAGACATCATTGAAACCGTTAAAGCCGAAGAAACCGGAAATCTTAAGAATTCCCTAAAAATCGGACAGATTATTGAAACTCAGATAACAAGAATTGAAAATTACGGAATCTTCGTGAAAGTCGGTCCTTTCGAGGGTCTTATTCATAAATCTGAATTAAGCCTATCCAGAATAATCACACCGGAATCATTTTCACCGGGTGACAGCATAAAGGCAATGGTAAAAGAAATTGACTGGACACAGAATAAATTTTCCTTAAGCATAAAGGATACTTTTAAGGATCCATGGAAAAACCGGATTGATGAATATGAAACTGATAAAATCTACCCGGCAACTGCAGTAAAGTTCATCAAATCAGGAGCTTTTCTGGAACTTGAACCGGGCATTGAAGGATATCTTCCTGTTCAGAGAATGAGTTTCACAAAACGTATTTTATCTCCGGAGGAATTTCTCCGCATAAATAATAAATACGATGTTAAAATAATCGAAATCAGCCGTTCTGACAGGAAAATACTGCTGGAAATAGCTTCAGATGAATCCAATCCCTGGAATTCCGGAGAAAGCCTCGATGAAACAATTCATGAATGTGTAATCGAAAAAAAACTGCCTAACGGTCTGATTGTCCGCATAGAAAACGGAATGGAAGGATATATTCCAAAATCTGAAATTCAGAACTTTGACTCATTATCAGCAGGCGGCAGAATCACCGCAGGAACACTTGAATTTGACAGACAGAATAAAAAACTTGTTCTAAGCCCTAAAGCTGCCGAAGAGTTAAAGGAAAGAAGAGAAGTAGACCAGTATATAAAATCAGCTGATAAAAAAGCAACTACTGCCGCATTAGGAGACATGTTTAAGGATATCTTTAAGAATATTAAAACAGACTGATATGATGATAAAATTAAAAAGCGGAAAAAAAATTGAATTTGAGAACAATCTTGATCAGTTCTTCCAGATTCTTCTTACAGAAATAATTGAAGAGGCATATAACAATATTTCATTCATTAAAAACAAGGTTTCAGGTTCTGCACCTGAAAAACCTGAAATGGATGATGAACAGCTTCTTCTGAAAGAAATAATGGATCAGAGCATTTTTGTAACTCATCAGCTTTTTGATTTATACATGGTAAACAAGGATCTGGCTAAATTTCTGGTTACAGGCTTTCTATTCAACAGTATTGTTCTTTCCATTCCCAACCTCCGGAAATTTACCGAAGACGGCGGAACTCCTGATAAAAATTATGTTCATTAATACAATGGAGTAAATTAATTCCCATCAGAGGTATCAAGGAAATATAGTGACTGGATTTCCTCCAGAGCAATCTTGCCTTTTTCAACAATTTCAAGACTGCCTGATGATATATCTATTACAGTGGGAGAAACATGAGTACGGCTCCATTCATTAAGATATATTATCGAATCTGTACAGCTGCTGAATTTATCGGTTATATCCTTTTTTCTGAATATGGTTCTGCCGTTTGCACCCGTCAGAGGGAAAAAAAGCAGCGGTTTTGAAGTCTGCGATAAAATATCAAGAATAAACTGAAACCTCGGAATCCTCGTTTCAACCTTTTCAGAATAACCGTTTGCAGTATTTCCGTTTAATATTACGTTTATTTCATCCGGCCATATTCTTCTGAGAAAATCATATTCCTTTTTAGTAATGGCGGCAGTCTGCTCTAGCATGTTAAAATTCGTTACTATGACAGGTCTGTTTTTAATTGCGGCTGATTTAACCAGATCTTCACATTTGCGGAGATTCTCCGATGAAAAAACACACAGAAGACCGTAAACAGCATCAACGGGGAAAACCAGCAGCTTTTGTCTGATAAGGCTGTCGCAAATGCTTTCTGACATTTCAGAATCAATAGTTGAATCTTTTTTCAATTTTTTTATTATCAGCAGCTGCTGCATTTACACAGTTCCTCATTACATGAAATTTCATTGTTAAGCATAAGTTCGGTTATATGTCCTGCAAGATTACTGCTGCAGAACTGATAATGCGCATAATGCATATGCAGACATTTTATTGAGCTTACATCCTTAATTCCGCCGACACCGGAATTGAATGATTCGGCAAGCGAGTCGTTGAATTCAAGTCTGGAGGATTCAAAATAAACCTCTTTCCTGAAAAAATAATAATGTGCGTTGGCATCCTGCATTTTTCCGAGAAATTCCCTGTCGGAATTCAGGAAAGACTGTATTTTTGAAATATTGCCTTCACCCTCAAGCGTATGTATTTTTCTGTTTAAAAACGGACAGGTAAGCCATAAGGTGTTTTTAAGAGCTGTATAATTAATTGTTTTTTCTGAATCATCAAATACGGGATTCAGGACTGCTATGCTCGGATAACCGTAAATACATCTTTTTGCGATTCCGAAAACATATAACTCGGATGTATTCAGCTGTTTCTTAAGGACAACCGCATCTTCAGGACTTACATTTTCTACCAGGATTCTCATTATTCGATATCATTTTCTTTTTTAAAAGTAAAAAAGATATATGCTCCAATTACAGTAATTGAGAATGCAAGCCATGCATATCTCATGATTTTAATATTCATTTTAGTTGATTTCAGATTATTGTCAAGTACGGCTGTGTTTTTTTTATCGTTCCTGGTATCATCGTCTTCAAAAATAATTACCTTGGAACCCTGTTTTATAAATCCGTATTTTTCAACGTCCTCGAATTTATATGTTCCTGACTGATACTGGTGGTAAAGTTCCGTGAGTTTTTTATTTTCTGTTTCAAGTTTTTCATTCTGTTCGTCTATTTTATGTTTTTCATCCTGAAGCAGCATTCTTTCCAGTATTCCGCTTTGTCCGAAAACAAAGAAGAATACAGTAAAAAGAATACTGCAGAGGAGAAAGATAAAAATTTTATTTTTATCATTTTGCAAGGTTATAAAAAACCCCTTTCCCGTTATATCTTGCCATAGAACCAAGTTCTTCCTCAATTCTGATAAGCTGGTTATATTTTGCTATTCGATCTGTTCTGGAAGTTGAACCTGTTTTGATCTGACCTGTATTCATCGCAACTACAAGATCAGCAATAGTAACATCTTCAGTTTCACCTGAACGGTGAGACACGATTGCTGTGTAATTTGCCTTTTTAGCCATTTCAATTGCTTCAATAGTTTCTGTTAAAGTACCGATCTGATTAACTTTAATAAGGATTGCATTACATGCGCCCATATCGATACCTTTTTTAAGGAATTTAGGATTTGTTACGAAAAAGTCATCACCGACAATCTGGATTTTATTTCCAAGAGCTTTAGTCATTTTCACATAACCGTCCCAGTCATTCTGATCAAGAGGATCCTCAATGGAAATTATCGGATATTTTTCGATCCATTTGCTGTAAATCTCAATCATTTCATCTGCAGAAAAGAGTTTGTCAGGATTGGATTTCCAGAACTTGTAGCCTTTTTTACCGCCTTCATCAAATAACTCGGAAGATGCACAGTCCATTGCAATTGCAAAATCCTTGTCAAGACCTGCAGAATAACCTGCATTTGAAATCGCTTCCATGATGTACTTAAGAGCTTCTTCATTGTCGATATCCGGAGCAAATCCTCCCTCATCACCGACTGCAGTGTTTTTACCGGCTTTTTTAAGTACTGATTTCAGTGCATGGAATACTTCAGCGGTATTTCTGATTGCATCTGTAAATGTTTTTGCTCCGATAGGCATAATCATGAATTCCTGAAAATCCACTTTATTGTCTGCATGTTTTCCGCCGTTTATGATGTTAGCCATCGGAACAGGAAGTTCATGAGATCCGACTCCTCCCAGGTACTTATAAAGCGGAAGACCGGCTTCTTCAGCAGCAGCCTTTGCAACAGCCATTGATACACCAAGAATAGCGTTAGCACCAAGATTTGCTTTATTAGGTGTTCCGTCAAGTTCGATCATCGCATTGTCAACATCAATCTGATCAAAAGCGTTCATTCCGCAGATATGATCAGCGATTTTTTCATTAACATTATCAACGGCTTTCAGAACGCCTTTTCCAAGATATCTCTTTTTGTCTCCATCTCTAAGTTCAACTGCTTCATGCTCTCCAGTAGATGCTCCAGATGGAACAGCTGCACGACCGAACGCTCCGGATTCAAGAACTACATCAACTTCAACAGTCGGATTACCGCGGGAATCAAGAATCTCCCTTGCAACAACATCTGCAATATACATATTGGTCTCCTATAATTAATTAAATTTATTTTTTATCCAATTTCTACAAAACTCCACAAATAGCCTTAAATAGCAAGCAATTTTCTGGAATATTTTTCTGCTTTACGCACAGATGTATCTTATTTAGTTTGACATTCGGTTTAAAATATGCCATGATAAATAGTGCTAAGAACTGGAATCCTATGAAACTGAAAACTCAGATACATTTATCAACTACTATTATTGCATCAGCAATTCTTTTCACTGGACTTGCCGTATTATATTACATTCTTCATGTAAATATTATTAATAACGGTTACAAACTGATTAATGAGGATACACAGAAAACCGTTTTAATCATTGAGAAAACGACCGGCAGCTATTTTGAAATACTGAAATCGGTTTCGCTTGCAGTATCCGGAAAAAATGATTTTTTTAAAATATCGTCATTCGGCCAGTACAGTCCCAAACCTGAATTTAATACTTCGGGACTTTATGCGGGATTCAATGACGGTACAATTTCGTATAAAAACAATCTGACAAAATGGATCCGGTCCGATCCTTCGGAAATGATCTGGTATAAGGAATCCTATTCCAGAGGAAGGTCTGTTTTAACCGACGCCTATACAAATCCGGGTATGAACAGACTTATTATAAGTGCATCAGTTCCGCTTTACGACAGGAATAATAAAATTTTCGGTGTGATTTCAAGAGATATCGAAGTCATAAATGCATTTGACGACCGCAGCATGCATTTTGAAGCACGAAATCCAGGCTATATTCTCCTGGACAGTAACGGAGTAATTCTTAAACACTCCAATGCCTCAATAATCGGAAAAAACATATCTGAATTCCCCTATCTGAATGAAATCGTTAATTTAATTAAAAATTCACAGCTATCTGAAAAAATAATTTTAAAAAAATCCGGTAAAGGTAAAAATATCTATTCATGGGATTACATAAATGAAAACAAATGGCTGCTTCTGCTTGAAACAGACTACAGTACAGTTTCATCACAATTAAATAAACTTTCAGCAGGTATTCTGTCACTTCTGCTGGTTTTCTCAATAATTATCTGGATCATATCGGGAAGCCTGTCAGACAGAATTTCGTGGCCTATTTCAGAAATTACTGAAATACTGAATAAGGTGAAAATGAATTCCATCAGCAGAATTTCATTTCCCGATCTCAGGGTAAAAAGCCGTATCGATGAAGTAAATACTCTCTACAATTCATTCAATGATATGATTTTACGGATTTCCTCATCTATAACCAGACATAACGAAATTGAAAACAAATACAAGAACCTTATTGAAAACTCCCCCGATTTGATTTATTTTCTTGATGTCAATATGGTTTTTAAAAGCGCCAACAAGAGAATGCAGAACGCACTCAAGTTACCTGAAAAAAAAATCATCGGAAAAAATTTTTCCAATTTCAGGCTGCCTGAAACTACACTTGCAATACTGGAAATGCTCCATCTTCAGGTAATTGAAAAAAAGCGGATGATTATAGAAGAAATATATGACATTGAAATGGTATCGGGAATTTTTTCTTTCAGCATCATACTTGCTCCCCAGTTTACTGAAGGAGAAGTAACCGGGATAATCGGTACTGCAAGAGATATAACCAAACTTAAAAAATATGAAAATGAAGTCAATTACCTTGCGTATTATGATTCGGTAACCCAGCTTCCGAACATAAACTCGCTAAGACTGAAACTGCCGGGCTTTCTCCTCCGGTCAGACGGAAGTTCCGAAAAACTTGCGGCAATCGCCATTAAAATTGACAACTTCAAACAGATAAATGATACCCTTGGTTTTAACGCCGGGGACCTGCTGCTGAATGATTTATCTGTCTCACTTTCCATTCTGACTTCCAAAACGAACTTTCTTGCAAGAACGGGAGGGGATGAATTTACAATTCTGTATTTTCTTAAAAAGAATGAAAGAATTGAAAAATTTCTGGATAAAATAATGGAAATATTCCATTATTCCAAAAAAATCGGACAGTATGAATTATCCACTTCTGCAAGCATGGGAGTGGCAATCTATCCTGATGACGCTGAAGATCCTGAAGAATTCATTAAAAATACCGGAAGCGCACTGGCAAGCGCCAAAAACGTAAGCGGCAATTCATACCAGCTTTTCAATGAATCAATCAGAAATGAGCTTCTTTCTACTTTCATACTTCAGAACAAGTTAAAAAAGGCTCTCACTAATTCAGAGATCAGTCTCAATTTCCAGCCTATTGTAAGCATGAAAGACTGTAAAACATTTGCATTTGAAGTGCTTGCACGATGGATAACTTCGGAAAATGAAAACATCCCGCCTGATATATTCATACCGATGGCTGAAAAAACCGGTGAAATTTATAAAATAGGAAATTATATACTTCAGAAAGCATGTGAAACGATTCTTAGCTGGAATACGGAACTTAAGACTGAAATTTTTATCTGCGTAAATGTCAGCCCCATACAGCTGAATCACCCCTCTTTCGTAAATGATGTTAAAAACATAATTGAAACTTCAGGTATTAAGCCCGAATGGCTGGAACTTGAATTAACCGAAGGAATTTTCATCAAATCCTTTGACAACGCATTTGAAATAATGATGACACTGAAGAATCTTGGAATCCGTCTTGCTCTTGATGATTTCGGTACAGGATACAGCAGTCTGAGTTATCTGAATAAACTTCCTTTTGATACCATTAAAATTGACAAATCGTTCATAAATAACATTAATCCGTCAGCTGAAAATTTTTTAGTAGTTGAATCACTGATAAATCTTATTCACAAAATGGGATTTAAAATAATAACTGAAGGTATTGAAACGGAAAAACAGTACAAGCTGCTATCGGAGTTTTCATGCGACTACATACAGGGGTTTCTGATATCCAGACCTCTACCTGAAGAAAAAGTATTTCCATTTCTTAAAATAAATCTTAATTCCGGTAATTAATTTTCACACACCTCTTTAATAATGATAAATTATTGCATTATCAAAAAAAGGATTGATAAAAAATGTGACAAAAGTAAATTACACTTAGAGACATAATTATGATAAATGCAAAGTACAGTGAAAAACTTGAACAGAAATTGAGAGAAATACAGACAGGTAAACTGCCTGAAAAAACACGGAAAAAGAAAAATATTTCACGCATGATTCTGTTTGCAGACGTTATTTTTATCATTGGAATAATTATTTTTTTTTCAAACAGAATGCATCAGAAAAGATATGAAACGGTCTCAGTCGAATCTGACGGAATTGAATACATCCTCTCCGCTGCCGAACAGGAGAATAGACTCAGTATTACAGTCAACATTGTAAACAAACAGAATAAAAATACCGTCATTACTTTCCAGGAAGGGAATACAGGCCTGATAACAGTGAAAGATTCCTCAGAAAGAGAAATATCATCTTTCAAATTTGCAGAAGGTATTCCGGAAATTACTCTCAGCCCGGGAGAATCCAGAACATATCTGTTTAATCTGGACAGGACAATGCTTGAGCAATATGCCGGTAAACATCCGGACGTACTGATTGAATCTCAGTCTAAAATCTTTTCACTTGCAAAATCGGATATTCTTCTTAACATTACGCTTGATATCAATATTGAAAAAATAGTAAAAACAGGTTTGAAATATTCCCTGCAGGTTAAATAAATTCATTTTTTAAAAAAACGGGAACAAATTACAGGCAAAAGAGTCATATAATTAAATGATTTTGAAAATTCCCGGAAATTTATTATCTTAACTATAAACCGGGAAAATCCGATATTATTATGGTGCTGAAATGATAAAATTTAAAACTATATTTTTTACAGTAATTGCGGCTGTTCTTTTGACCTTGAATTCCGGGATTTTATCTGCCCAGAATAGCGCTGCAACGGCAAAACAGAGTGAAACATTTAAAAAAGCCGTAAAATACTTTTTCCAGAAAAAATTTGACATGGCTGAACTTCTTCTCCAGCAGGAACTAAAGGAAAACCCGGAAAATCAGCTGGCATATTCATATCTGGGTGACATATTTTTCGAAAGAAAACAATATGATACGGCAATTACCCTTTACAAAAAGGCTATCGACCTTAATCCCGACAGTGCGGAAGACAACTTCCGTATAGGACAGGCATATTATTATAAAAATCTCCCTAATGTCGCGATTAATCATTTTTTTGCGGCATACAATAAAAACAGTCAGTTTAAATATGCCTATTATCATGTAGGTCTGACTTATCTCATGCTGCTTCGGGATAAAAAGGGAACAATTGAAAACTGGGAAACTTATCTTAAAATTGCTCCGGAAGATCCGCAGTATGAAAAAATCAAACGTGTTATTGAACTTTTAAAAGATCCGAACTTTATAATACCGCCGGTCGGAAGCGACATCTCAATTGAGGAAGCTCTTCATCTCGGCGGCGAAGTACTTACAACGACCGAGCGCACCAATGACGATAAAGGTGCAGGTCATGAAGATAAAAAAACAGTTAAAAAAGTTGAAGATATTTACAGAGATGATGATGACCTGTAAAAAACTATTGGAGGAATTATGTACTACGACCGTTACAGACCTGTAAAATATGGAGCTGCCGCCGCACTTATTCTGCTTCTTCTTCTCGGAGGATACAGTTTATTTAAAGGTGATAATATTGATGAAATCCAGAATCTGAGACTTAAACAGATTCAGGCATATGAAACCATTCTTGAAACTGATCCGAATAACATTGATATACTCATGAAAACCGGAAATCTTTACAAAGAATACGGTGATCTTGACAAAGCAATAGATTATTATGAAAGAATTCTGAAAATTGATCCTGAAAATTACGATGCGCTCATAGAGATGGGGCATGCATATGCACTGAAAGGAGACTACGATAAAGCTCTCGAACTTTATGAACGTGCACAGAAACTAAGACCTGGAAAACCTTCAGCCTATAATAAGGCCGGAAATGTCTATGATGAGAAAAAAGATGAAAAAAAGGCTGCCGGTCAGTACAACAAGGCGATCGCAGCGGATCCGAACGATCCTGAAGCATATTACAATCTGGCTAAACAGCTTCTCAGAAAAGGCGATGTTGACGGTGCGATAAGAACAGCGAAAAAAGCGACTGAGCTTAATCCTGATAATGCTGAAGCCTGGTATAATCTCGGAAATATATATCAGGAAGCCAAGCAGTATAAAAATGCTGAAAATGCATATAAGAAAGCCGTATCTCTGGACCCTAAAAAAAGCAAATACTACAGGGGAATCGGGGAATCTCTCCTGCGCCAGAATGATAAAGACGGAGCTTTAGGAGCTTTCCAGAATGCACTTGATGTTGATAAGACAGATTCGAGGGCGGCTGAACGCATGGGTGACATCTATGCGGTAGACAGTGAATATAAGGATGCCGTTGATAAATACGGACAGGCATTACAGTATGATTACAACAATAAGAATCTGAGAAAAAAATATCTTGCTGCCAAGAAAAATTTGGATGCACAGAACAAGGCAGATGGAAAAGGTTCAAACGGTTCAGACGGAAATTCAACCGGAAACGGCGATGGTAACTCCTCCGGAAACTCATCAGACCCGAATGCTGGAAACGGCAATTCATCAGATGCCAACAGCGGCAATTCAGCTAAAAACGGACAAATTGATGACGGATCCGATATGAACGGAAATTCGGATGTAAAAAAACCTGATGAAAACGGAAAACCTGTTAATGCAGATGCTAAAAAATGGCGTGAATTAGGCGACAAGCTGCGTGCTGAAAAGAAATACGACGAAGCGATTAAAGCCTACCGCAATGCTGTTGAAGCTGATAAAAACGACGACTATTCACATTACTGGATGGGAAGGATTTATTATTCGAAACAGATGGACGCGCAGGCAAAAAAATCATTCGAGCAGGCTATTGAAGCAAATCCTAAAAATGCGGAAGCTCATTACAGATTGGGTCTTCTTTACTATGATGAAGGAAAATATTCACAGGCAATAAAATCGTTTAACACTGCAATCAGTATTCAGCCGGAATTCCCGAAAGCATTCTATTCAAGAGGTCTTTCCGCAATGCAGATGAAAAACAATACTGCTGCAGTAAAGGATTTTAAAACCTCCATAGAACAGGACCCTTCACTGGACAGAGCCTATTTCAATCTGGGGAATATTTACAGATCTACTAAAAATTATGATGAAGCCCTGAAGTATTTCAGCAAGGACAAGGAACTGCGTCCGAATAATCCGGATACAATATTCAAAATCGGTGAAACATACGATGATATGGGAGCTGAAACTAATGCCATTACATTTTATCAGAAAACCATTGAACTGGATCCTAATTATTCACAGGCATATTACAACATGGGACTTCTTGAAAGCAAAAAGAAAAGATATAATGATGCCATTACTCAGTTGAACAAGGCTCTTTCAATCAAACCTGACGACGCCCCTACTCTTTATGAAATAGGAAAAGCATATGAGGGAATGAATGACGAAAGCAGTGCAATGAGCTATTATGAAAAAGCCATTTCAAAAAATCCGAATTTCGCCAATGCATATATAAATCTGGGTGTGCTGTACAAGAAGAATAATCTTTACGAAAGAGCCATTCAGAATTATAAAAACGCAATTTCAAACAATCCGCGGTCTTTTGAGGCCCAGTTTAATCTGGCGGATACATTTCATGCTGCAAAAATGTATTCTGACGCAGTAGATTCATATAAAAGCGCGATCAATCTGAAACCGATGGATTCACTAAGTTACTTTAAGCTTGGAATGGTTTATCGGGACATGCAGGATTATGAAAATGCAGTGGATAATTTTGAAAAAGCGACAAAAATCAATCCTAAATATTATCAGGCTCATTATGAGATGGGAATGATTTATTACAGAAATATTAAAAACAACCAGAAAGCAATTCAGAATTTTGAAAAAGTCCTTGCAATTCAGCCGCGTCATGATGAAGCTGATAAGATACAGGAAATAATTAATTTCTTAAAAAAATAACTGTTTGAGGGGATACGGCATCCCCTCAATAAAAAAATATGAATAAATTACTGATAATTCTGACATTTATGAGCATTGCTTTATTTTCATGCAGATCAATTCCTGATCTGGATGAAAATACTGAAATGAATTTCTTTACCGACGGTTTTATAAGCGACCATTATTTCCAGGTGCATGTAGTGGAAAAAACTGATCTGAAAACGGATTCTACTCTTGTAAAACAGCGTGAAAATTCATCAATAAAAGCCAATAATGCCCTTTTCATTAAAATTGAAAGCGAGATAAAAAAATACATTTCTCAAAGCTACAGTTCCAGAATGAGTGAAAAGGAAATTAATGATCTTTTTGAGAAAGAAATATTTAAAACAGAATACAGCTTTTTATTACGTAAGGGTAAAATCGTGTACAGCTATTTTGATGATAAAAACAGCTGCATTCTTGTTTACCGCATACGGCAGCATAATCTTAAACAGTATCTTGATTCTGTGTTTGATGAAAATAATAACTAACAGGTAAAAATCATGAAAAATTTATTCTTCCCGATATTGGCAGTTTTAATTTTATTAACAGCCTGCAAAAAGGACATCAAAACTGCTGATACCGTCACCCCTGATAATGATGCTTCCGTAAACCAGCTGACAGATACGGAGGTACTGCTGAAAAAATATGAGAAAGAAGGATTTATCGACAAGAATACATACGTAGTAGTATTAATCAAACCTGCAGGCTCACGATTCAACCAGCTTGATATTGAAAATCAGGCAAAGAAGAGAGCATTCGTTTCCCTTCAGAATGAAGTCATTTCAGAAAACAAACGACTGTCTGCTAATGATAAAACAGTAATCGTAAATTCAATAAATAACAACGGTAAACTTAAAAAAATCAAGGATGAAAAGCAGTCACGAGACATTTATGTTTTTGAAATATGTGAAGAAAATTTTTACAACAAAATTAAAAAGATGGGAATATAAACATTATCTGTATCAATTCTTTCATGATTGTAATTTCCATTACTATGTTTAAATCATTTAGAATAATCTTTTCCTGGAATTCTGTATTTTAAATTTCAACCAGGGATCAATCTCATCATTATATTTACATGTTAATATATGTTTTTTACCTTTCAAATATACGCCATCAATCTTATCTTCTTTTGATATCACCTGAACATTTAATTTTTCCATATGCTTTAGCAATGTAAATCTTCTTGATCTGTCATTCCAGCATGCGGGACATACTGCTGCAGTAGAAAATTCTTTAGTATCCCTGTATATAACAGCAATCATTGCTCTACCATCCGCTACTGCATTTTGCCGTAGTTCAACTAAATTCATTTAATACCGTCCCTGATAACTGAACAGTCCGGTTATGCAAGAATTTCAACCAGTCTGTGAAATATAAAAAGATAAAGTGATTTTTTATCAACATCATATATTGTGCTGAACATCAATCCGATTCCGTATTCATTATTTGCAAGTTTATCAACACGCATTACCATTGCAAGGGCTTCAACATCATCAGCATTTTTTTCAACCTCGGAAAATTTAACCTTAATTTTAATGATGCTTGATTTTTCAACAGGAACTGAAGATCTGTAATACATTCCTCCTCTGCTGATATTGATCAACTGTCCGATAATCTCATTTTCAATCTCGCCTTCATCAAAATCATTATAATCTACTATTGTATCCATTACTTTTACGGGAATTTCAACATCAACCCGGTTGTATGACCGTTTTTTATTGCCGGTATTGAACTTTGTCATAAACCATGATTCAAAGTATTCATCAAACCATTTAAAAAGTTCGGTATCTATGTCGATATCATTTATGGAATATTTATTTTTTTCGAGATAATTATGAAATTCAACCTGAATTTCACGGTTTAAATCCTCATATTTTATATATTTATCCATAATGATTTCCTTGCTTTTTTTTAAATAAATTTATACCATGTAATAAAATATTCAACTTATTTTTATTTTTTTTTAATTACTGGGAGATTAACCGATAATATAATATGAAAAACAAAAAAACGTTTAACCTTATAATTTCCATTATAATAATCATTTCGGGGACTAAAATAATACTGCCGGCCGAAGGTTCAGAACAGAACGGCACGGATACCCGGTTTTCAACGCAGAGCCCCTATATTGAAAAACTGATTGCATCAGAGAAAAACGGGATACGGAAAAATGAATTAAGAGATATCGTTAATTACATTGATTTAACCTACAGCGGTCTTTACTCTAAACTTAAAAACGGCGGGAAAATAACAATTTTTTTTGATCCCGCGCATGGAATGCTGAAAAACGGCAGCTGGCAGGGAAATGTTACATGGAGACAAAGCACTGAAGGCCTTCCTGAAGAATTTTATTCACTTGCACTTTCCAGAAAACTGTATTCCCTTCTGAAGGACAACAAATATATAAATGTTGTTTCAACTGATGATTACATAAATGCGCTTGAGGGAAATTCTGATATCTATAACAATATCGCTTTTTCAAACACTCTTGAACTGGCAAAATTATCAAATTCATTTATGATCATTTCATCACATCTGAACAACATTGCACCTGTATGGAAAGCTGACGGCGTAACTAATCTTCCCGGCATTCAAATTACCTGCGACAAATTCGGAAATCAGCTGCTGACTGAAGTTAAAACAACCTATAAAGGATATCTCACACTCTATAATAAACTTGATCCGTCAGGATTCTCATACGATGTTGCAGTTAATTTCAAAGCTAATATGATGAAAAACAATCTCAGTCCCAATAACTGGGATTACGGTGCAGTCGCATATGACCGTTTTTCATTTTTTTATGATTTCCCCATTTCGATTATATTTGAAAGCGGATTCATAAGTAACCCGAAAGAAGAGGCAATGCTCCGCTCTGAATCAGTTCAGGATACTATTGCTGATTCACAGTACCGCGCAATACTCGAAGCTGTACAGTCCAAATTCAGAATAGATATTTCAGGAAATGATCTGAAAAAAAACTCAGGTTATGACAAACTTTCTCTTGATGCCCTGAAAATATCAAGATTAACACTTCATTATATAAGCAAAAACGAATTGCAGAATGCCATCAATTTATGTGTGAAACTTGAACAGGAATATAAAAATTCATCTGATTTTAAAATTGCACCATACATTGAAATAAAAAATGATCTTCTGCAGATCAGAAACAGTCTTGCTGCTGCAAGGAAATACCGGAAGAAAAAATCGTTTAAAACATCCAGAAAATACTATCTGCAGGCGGTTAACATATCCAAAAAATCTCCCGTTTACCATTCTCTTAAATATCATGCAGCAAGGGAATATAATGAAATTACTTCCAAAAAGATCAAAGTACGGTCTTCTGATGAAGGATCCGGAAGCGGATACAAAGGACACCCTCCAACGTTCCAGCCGATGTCCATTATCACCGAAAAGCATAATTTTAACACACCTTACATATTTGTTTTTGACAGTAATGATACATTGCAGACTGCAATAGAAAGATCCATTACTTCAGATCCTGTAAAAGTAAAAAAACTGACTGATAATTTCAGAAAGGCAAGTATTACAAAAATTAAATGGAAGAAATATTATTCTTCAAAGGATAAAAAATACAAATGGAAAAAAATTACCATAGTTAATAAGGTTTCCTTCTCAAAGGGAATTTATATAATAAAACTTGATAAAAATATGAAAATCATCTCATTTGAAAAAGTTTCGAGAGTTTCTTTTAATCCCCGTAAATATCAGAATCAGCTGTTTTTCAAAAATTCATATCTTGCGGAGAAAACAAAAAATAGACTCATATAAAAAGATAAAATGGGCCGATAAAAATTATAATTTTTTCGGTGACTATCTTAGGGAAAAATACGGTCACACTGTCCTGAAACTGCCGGTCAATGCTGACCTTAACTGTCCCAACCGTGACGGTAAAATCAGTACTAAAGGATGCATTTTCTGTTCCGAAGACGGTTCTGCATCACCGTCTGCTGCACCGTCTCTTTCAATTACTGACCAGATGAGTACCGCAAAAAATTCCTTTTCCAGAATTAATTCTGAAATGAAATTTATCGCTTATTTTCAGGCATTTACAAACACATACGGACCTCCTGAAAAACTTAAAATTTTATATGATGAAGCTGTTTCTTTCCCGGATGTAATCGGACTTATGATAGGCACGCGTCCGGACTGCATTGATGAAAATATAGTAAGTCTGATCAGTAATTACAATCTTCCCGAAACATGGATAGAACTCGGCATGCAGTCATCACATGATGCCAGCCTGAACTTTCTTAACAGGGGGCATTCTTTTAGTGATGTATGTGATTCCGTAAAACTGATTCAGAAGCACGGCATAAAAATATGTCTTCATGTAATTCTGGGAATACCCGGAGAAACACGAGAGGATATGATAAGTACCGCGGAAAAAATAAATGAGCTGAAAGTGGACGGAGTTAAAATTCACCATCTTCATGTAATAAAAAATACAGAGCTTGAGAAGATATTTAATAAAAATAAATTTACTCTTCCTGACATGACTGAATATATTTCAATTTTGACTGATTTTATTGAGCATCTTGACGGTACAATCATCATTCACAGAATTTCCGGAGACAGGGAAGAAACAAGTCTGATAGCACCGTTATGGGGAGCTCATAAAGGAACAATTCAGAAAGCATTGGATGATGAATTTATAAAAAGAGGAACCTGGCAGGGATTTTTCTGCAGTTAAATATTGAGAGAGCCTGTAAGCCGGATTCTGTAATAGTCAGCTATCTATCTTGTGCAGTCATTACTGACTGCATCCAGCAACCTACCCGGAATCTTCAGCGGGCAGCCTATAACGATTCCTGCTTGGTCTTGCACCAGATGGGGTTTACACTGCCGTTTTTTTCTCAAAAAACGCGGTGAGCTCTTACCTCGCCTTTTCACCCTTACCTGCGGAAGATTATGAGCACGAAGCCCGAATCTACCGGAGGCGGTATGTTTTCTGCTGTACTTTCCGTCGCTTCGCAGCGCCCGGGTGTTACCCGGCATCATGCCCTGTGGTGTCCGGACTTTCCTCACTCTTACGAGCGCAGCTGACCGGCCCTCTCATTATTATGCCAATTTTATTTATTTATGCCTATACTGTCAATCATTCAATTTAACTGCATACTGATATTATCAGAAATTTAATTTAAAAATCAGTATAATCTGTTTGACACTGTTTTCAGGATTTTACTAAACTGTTATACATCACAGAATAACAGCATGTATAACATAAAAAATACCGAAATAAGCGATTTAAATGCAGTATTTGGAATAGAGAGCTCACTGTTCAGTCAAGGATGGTCTATTAATCAGCTGCAGGATGAAATAACAAATTCAGGCTCTGTTTTTAAGGTTTTAATATTAAACGGCATTGTCATCGGTTATTATATTATAAATGCGGCAATAGATACATGTGAAATTTATAAAATAGCTGTAGCTGATGATTATCAAAAGTGCGGATACGGTTCGATACTTCTCGAAGATATTTATAGAGAAACAGCAAACATGTCAGTTGCCCGGATATATCTGGAAGTTGCCGAAACAAACATAAAAGCTGTGAATTTCTATATTAAAAACGGTTTCAGGAAAATTCATGTCCGTAAAAATTATTATGGAAACGAAAGTGCCTATATAATGGAGAAATATATTCAATGAGAATTATAAAAGCTGATTTTGTAAAAAGCGCGCTAAAGCCCGAACAGTATCCTAAATATAATCATCCGGAATGTGCATTTATCGGTAAATCCAATGTAGGAAAATCATCCCTTATAAACATGATCACCAATAGAAAAAATCTTGTTAAAACCGGATCAAAACCCGGGATGACGCAAATGATTAACTTCTTTTTGATAAATGATAAGTATTCCTTCGTAGATCTGCCCGGATATGGATTTGCAAAAGCTCCTGAAAATGTACGTAAACAGTTTAAACCGATGATTGAAACTTATTTTAAAAATAGGGAAAATCTGAAAATCGTATTTCTGCTTATTGACTGCAGACGTGAAGTAACTGATATTGAAAAAAACATGATTACTCTTTTAAGCAGCCTTAAAATACCTACAGCAATTATCATGACCAAAACTGATAAGCTTACAAAAAATCAGAATGCTCAGAATACTTTCAGAATTGCAGACCAGCTCAATATTGAGAAAGAGTGGATCATCCATGCGTCTGCCCTTAAGAACACAGGCAAAAGGGAGATCATTTCTCTCATAAATGAATATTCACATACGTCGATTGGCTCAGTATGACATCCAACAGATATTACTCTGAGAAAAGCCGAAGAGTATCGGCCTTAGCGGAGCCTGAAATGTTATATCTGTGTCATAAGATACATTATTCTTGCAGCCTTTTCCTTAGGCATTAATGAAATCAGATAGGAAGTAATACTCTGAGTTCCAGCCTGCTCTGCATTTCTATCCATCTGGCGTAATACATCTATTATAAGCGGGTCATCCCATTTTATCATAATCGCTACACCGTCAACCGGCGGCATACTGACGATTTTTTCAGCCAGTACAGCAACATTTTTCTGATAACCGTCGAATTGAGTTTTTTCATCTTCAAGACGTTTTTTCTCAAGTTCAAGACCCTTTCTGATCTCTTCAATTTTCTCAAATTCAAGCGCCATTTCCTTTTCCTGTTCTTCGATTACAGCCTGGCGCTTATCTAGTTCTTCAACGCGTTCTGCAAACTGCTCTTTCTGCTTTTCAAATTCTTCCAGAGCAATTAATGAAGGCTCATCGTCCGAAGCATAGACGGAAAGTTCCGCATCAGTTTTTGTATATTTTGAATAATATTTTGCAAGATCAATTATTCCTATGTAATCCATCCAGAAAAGACCGGCACCGGCGGAAAAAAACAGCAGAATGATCAGAAAAAATATTTTTGATTTGTCAGATACTCTCATCTAAAACCTCACTCAGTTTCGTTATAACTGTTTATTACATTTCTTACATAATCTTCGGTTTCCTTATAAGGGGGAATACCGTCATATTTATCAACAGCAGTTTCGCCGGCATTGTAAGCTGCAATACTTTTCACGTAATCACCATCGTATTTATTAAGAAGATAACTTAGAAATCTTGTCCCTGCAGTTATGTTGCTCCTTGCGTCATAAACATTATCGACCCCGAAAGCTCTGGCCGTGTCGGGCATCACCTGCATTAAACCTACAGCTCCTTTTTCAGATACGGCATACTGATTATAACCTGATTCATTTTTAATGACTGCCCTGACAAGATTCTGAGGAATACTTTCTTTTTTTGCCTGATTTTCAATAATGCGATTAATTTCATCAAGAGTGTATTTTTTTGTATTAAGTTCTACAGAATCCTGTTTTACAGACTGTACCGCAGTGTTCTCCGTAACTGTATTCTTCTGTTTAATTATGCCGAATCTTTTCTGTATTTCAGCTATTCTTGTCATTACCTGATACATTTCCGGAATCATAAATACCTCAAATCAAATTATTGTTTTTAAAATAAATCTTCTGGTTAATATCATCAAGTTCCTTTTCAGTAGTCTGTTTAAGAATATCATCCCAGGTCTGCTTTTTCCTTTCCTTGAGTTTTTCAAGTGCTTTTCGCTTTTTCATTGCTTCAGAAAGCCTTGCTCTGATTTCATTTATTGCCGGTTCCATTTCCCTTATATCAATTTCAGATTTCTCGATTACACGGTCGGCAAATTCCGAAAACCTCTGAAAATTAAGCAGTTCATTAAAATCAATTTCATTTCCGGCCATTTTGTCATGAAAAAGAGTTTTCTGTTGCGCGACTTCATCTCTGTACTTCTGCTGTTTTGTTCTAAGAATATTCTGTTTCCCCACAGCAAGAGCCAGTTCAGACTGAATTAATTTTTCCTCCCTGCTTCTGAGATCAAGTACCTTTTCAAGTTTAAAATGAAATTTCTTCATTTAGTTACCCTTATTTCAAACCGGTACGTTTAAAAAAAGGAGAAGCGACATAATCCGAACTGTGAGCAAAAATAGAATCATCCTTTTTAAATAAAGTAATCAGCCTTGCAACAGATTTATCAAGAGTCGAATCTTCGGTGACTTTCTGTTTCAGAAAACCATTTATTTCATTCATCATATCAATCGCCTTATCCGTAAGCGGATTGGATCCGCGTACATAATTACCGATAAGAATCATATCCTCGTTTTCTTTATAACTTGCCATAAGTTCCCTGAATTTAACGGCAGCAGTTTCATGTTCAGGAGAAATTACATCTTTCATGCATCTTGAAAGAGAACCCAGAACATCTATTGCGGGATAATGCCCTTTATTGGCTATATTACGGTCAAGAATTATATGTCCGTCCAGAATACCCCTGACTGTATCGGCAATAGGGTCATTCATGTCATCTGCTTCAATTAAAATGGTATAAAATCCGGTTATGGTGCCTTTTTCACCGCTTCCCGATCTTTCAAGCATTCTTGAAAGAAGTGAGAATACTGAAGGCGGATATCCTTTGGTTGCGGTAGGTTCTCCCGCAGCAAGGCCGACTTCGCGCTGTGCCATTGCAAAACGAGTAACTGAATCCATCATAAGATTTACGTCTTTACCTTCATCCCTGAAATATTCGGCGATTGAATGAGTGAGAAGAGCACCCCGTATCCTGAGCATAGGCGGCGTATCGGACGTTGATACAATAACAACTGATTTTTTCAAACCTTCAGGACCTAATTCCTTATCAATGAAGTCCTTTACCTCACGGCCCCTTTCTCCAATTAAACCGATTACATTCACATCAGCATCAGTATAACGCGCTATCATCGCAAGAGTTGTCGATTTTCCGACACCTGATCCTGAGAAGATTCCCAGTCTCTGTCCACGTCCGACTGTCATCAGACCGTCTATGGCGCGGATACCAGTTGATAAAGCAGTATTGACCGGGCGGCGTTTTAAAGGATTTACCGATTTACCGTCTATGGGATATTTCTTTCTGGTAAATATCGCACCCTTTCCGTCGATCGGATTTCCAAGACCGTCAATTACACGGCCGAGCAGTTCATGTCCGACTCCCGCATTCAGTGAAGATCCTACTGAGATTACATCAGCACCGGGAATGACGCCCCTCATCTCGCCTATCGGCATCAGTACGGGTCTGTTTTTTGCACGGAACCCGACCACCTCAGCATAAATATATTCTTCCCGGGAAGTTTCAATCCTGCAGACATCACCGTAACGGACATCAGGACCTATTGATTCTATTGTAAGCCCTATAATTTTATCAACCTTCCCCGTCAGCCGGATAGTATCAACATCGTCGATAATGTTGATATATTTTGAAAGTATGTCCACCTTTTCGTGGGGAAGAATTTTAATCATAAATCAGACTCCATAATCAGATTACATTGTATTCGTATTTCTGATTGCCTCTTCTATTGTATCCAGCTGAGTGGATATTCTTGCGTCAATTGATCCGACATCGGTTTCAATAACACATCCGCCGCGGTCAACTCTTGAATCCTCGTAAATATTGACTTTCTTCAGTGACTCCATCATTTTAATAAGTTCATCTTTGTGCGCCGTTGTCATATCAAGATCAGCAAAATTTACGCGTATGTCAATACGGTCACGGTCTTTAATACGCTTGATCGATTCTTTAATGTTATTTATTACAACTTCGCGTCTTTCGACAATTTCATCTTTGATGACTTTTCGTGATATCATCAGGATCATTTCAGTCATCATTTTTTCGGATGATTTGATAATATCATCGCGGATATCAACGGCAGTAGATACAATTGTACCGAGTCGGTCGATCAGACGCATGATTTCGGCCTGACCTTCCTTATACCCTTCCTCGCGTCCGGCTTCATATCCTTTTTTATATGCTTCATGTTCAATCTCGGAAACCTTCAGCTCGGCTTCGCGGATCATTTTTTCAGCTTCATGTTTTCCGCGTTCAATTTCCTGCTGGGATTCCTGCTTGAATTTCTGCTGCTCAATTTTAATCTGCTCACGCGCTTCCTGAAGTTCCTTGAAAGCGGCATTTTTGCCCTCATCCTCGATTTTTTTAGCACGCTCACGCGCTTCCTCTTCCATGTGACGGACATCTTCTTCGGTTTCACGACGGTATCTTTCAAGTTCAGCTTCCATTTCCTCAATGGAAGGTCCCTGATAAAGATCTATCGGATTACCGTCTTCATCAACTTCAAATTCCTTGAATTCATCATCCGAAAGAACGTTTTTCTGATATTTTTCAGGAAGTTCAATCTGCTTGGCTACAACAGACTGCCTGACTTCCATCGGTTTAAAAACCAGTTTTGACACAGAAACCTCCTAAAAACTTCTTATTAAACGACAAGCTCTTCATCACCGCCGCGTGCAACAATGATATCACCGGACTCTTCAAGTTTACGGATGATATTAACAATTTTCTGCTGAGATTCCTCAACGTCACGTAAACGGAGAGGACCCATGAAATCCATATCTTCACGCAACAGTGAAGATGCACGCTTCGACATGTTTCTGAATATTTTTTCCTGTACCTCTGCATCAACACCTTTAAGCGCTTTTGCAAGGTCATTTGTATCAACTTCCCTGAGAACCCGCTGTATGGAACGGTCGTCGAGGAGAACAATATCCTCGAAGACAAACATTCTTTTCTTGATTTCTTCAGCAAGTTCGGGATCGTCCTCTTCAAGAGCTTCAATGATGATTTTCTCGGTACCACGGTCAACATTGTTAAGAACTTCAACTATTGAATCAATACCTCCTGCGGAAGTGTAATCTTCTGAAGCAAGAGTGGAAAGTTTTCTTTCAAGTACGCGCTCAACCTCACGAAGAACATCCGGCGATGTTCTATCCATTGTTGCAATACGTTTTGCGACATCAGCCTGAATTTCATGTTTCAATGCGGAAAGAATCTGGGCTGATTTCTGAGGATCAAGATATGCCAGAATAAGTGCAATCGTCTGGGGGTGCTCTCCCTGAATGAAGTTCAGAAGATGACTCGGATCCGTACGCCGTATGAAATCAAAAGGTCTGACCTGCAGTGATGAAGTCAGCCTGTTTACAATATCAATCGCTTTTTGTGTTCCAAGAGCTCTTTCAAGAACCTCACGGGCATAGTCAATACCGCCGTTGGAGATAAACTCCTGAGCCATCATGAGTTCCTGGAACTCCATGAGGACCTTGTCCTTATCTTCAGGCGTTACCTTATCAAGACGTGCAATTTCAAATGTAAGCTGTTCAATTTCATCTTCACGAAGATGCTTGAAAATTTCCGAAGAAACCTCGGAACCCAGAGTTACAAGAAATATTGCCGCTTTCGTTCTTCCCGCAAGACTTGACTTCTTGGATTGAAGCATTTGTCACCCCTTAAATTATACACCGAAAGGGAATCTTTTGCCGGATCCCCCTTTTATTATCGGTATATTTGAACCTGTTATTTACTTTAAGTATATTGAATATCTCTATTTTGTCAAATTCTATTCTTCAGCCAGCCATGTTCTTAACAGCTGTGCAACATCATCAGGTCTTTCTTTGGCAAGATTGATGGCATTTTCCTGAAGTTCAAGCCTTGCCTTGTCTTCAAGAGAAAGTTCGACATCAACTCCCTCCTCTTCAGCAGCCCGCAATGCCGCTTCACGCATTCTCTGCTGCTCAAGCGCAAGCTGTTCTTCCCTGATTCTTCTTCGGCGGGCAAACTCTTTTCTGATTGCAGTATATAATATGAAGCCCAGAAACAGTGCAAAAACGCCGATCAGAGCGGCAAGAACAAGATTTTTCATCTGCTCCTTTTTCAGATATTCTTCACGGATGGCTTCCCATTCTCCGGAACGGTCAAACATTATGTTTTTTACTGTAACCTGGTCACCTCTGATTCCATTATATCCTATTGCAGCTTTTATGGAATCTTCAACAGTTTTAAGTTCTTCCGGTGAAACGGGAGTCTGAACCGGGTCAACAGCCGGATCCAGATTCCATGAACCGTCAGGATTCTTAGGAAGACTCTGTTTGCCGTCTATAAGTACCGCTACACTTATTTTTTCCAGATCGAAATCATCTCTGACAGTATTTCTTTCAGTTTTATTAAATTCATTATTTTTAATGGTTTCATTTCGTTTGTATTCGGTAAACTGGTCATCAGCACCCGCGTATCCTGGCGGAGTCGTTGCGTCTGTTCCGGCAGGTCCCTGAGGATTAAAACCATGACCTTTAAAGTCCTCCTGCGTGTTCTTTTCAGAAACAGTAAGTGAATCCTGAACTTTTAATTCCGAATAAGGCGTTTTCGGATCATCTTTCTGCATTATGACTGGTTCTACTATATTCTGTTTTTCAGAAACCTTATCCCAGTTAAATTCCATGCTTAAACGGACAATCTGTATTCTGTCTTCACCGTAAGTACGTTCAAGACTGCTTTTAATATCCCTGAGATATTTTATACGGGTTTCTTCCTCAATTTTCTTGCGTTTTTCAACCAGCTTAAGATCTTCAGAACCTTTAATGTATTCATCATCGAAATCAGATATGATATTACCCTTATCATCGGTTACGGTAACGTTTTCAGTAGGCAGTTTATTACCGACGGCTCTGGATACGAGATAGACTATACCTTCTATTTCCTTCTGCTTAAGACTTTCATAACCGTCTGCAAGATGAACGGTAACTGCAGCAGTGTAAAGTGACTGTTTGTCACGGAAAAGATCCTCTTCAGTGATTGCAATATCAACATCCGCTCTGGCTATATTTTTCAGGGATTCAATGTGTCGTTTTACCTCATCGCGCAGCGCCCGCATATATTTAACATCAAGTTCACGGTCAGTTTCAGTCCATTTTGAAAGATCGAAAAGCTGCCATCCCGGAATTCCTTTTGGAATCATCTTTTCCTGTGATAGTTTAGTAAGTATCACTTCCCTGTCTTCCGGATTAACAAAGATATCTGCGGTTCCTGTTGTTTTATAAGGATAACCCAGTTCATCAAGTTTTGTCGTAACCTGGCCGAAATCAGTTGAATTAAGATCGGAAAAAAGTACAACTGTAGGATTTTCACTCGAAATGGAAAACAGAACAATGAATGCTATGACAATAACACCAATAATGGCAGACATGATAATTTTCTTGGTAGTGGACAGTTTTGAAAAAATCTCAGTTCCCTGAGTCAGTAGCTTTTTCAAGAATTCCATGAATTCCCTCCGGCTGTATTAAAATCACGTACTTTTACATGAGACATAATACATTATGATATATATTATGTCTCATGTAAACAAAAAAACGTTTTTTGCATGATTTTTTTTAACAATACTTTATCGTCATTTTGCCTGCAATTTCCTTCCGGACATAAAAAAAGCGCCCCGTTACGTGAGGCGCTTCCGTAAAAATTATTTTATTTCATAACCGTTATCTTAAATTTATCATTTCCCTGTATGCAGAAATCGCCTGATCCCTTACGGTTTTGGCAAACATCAGCGCAATTTCTGCCTTCTGTGCCGCAATTTCCACAGTATGAATATCAACTGATTCAGGCTCGTATATCATCTGAGTACGGAGATCATCCGCTTCAATCTGAAGATTATTAACTTTGGATATTGCATTGTTAAATACATCTTTAAAAGATGATGATGCGTCATCAGATGCAGTCTCATGCAGAGCCTGACCCTGAAAATGTCTCACATCGGAAGTTTTCATGGTAACTTTCTGTCCCATAACATCAGAAACATATGAATTTACATTTGCAATTGAAGAAATCATAATATCACCCCTTACTGTCTTATTCCCGTATTCGTCACATTTGAAAAATTACTTAAGTAAAATTCCTTGGTTTTATCGCTTTTTCCTCTCTCCGGGGAATTTTCCCGGGAAGATAGATAATGAGTAACATTTATATCCATTTTATCAGTATGTTCTCTGTTCATGATTATCATCCTTTTCCTATTTCAAGTGCTTTATTAAACATTGTTTTTGAATTGTTGACCATCATTACATTTGCCTCATATGATCTTGATGCGGAAATCAGATCAGTCATCTCAGTAACGATATTTACATTAGGCATTTCCACATAACCTTTTTTAGGACCGGTTTTAATAGCATCCGGATGTTCAGGATCATAAACAAGTCTGGAGGGATTTTTATCATCCTCAATTTTCAGAACACGTACACCGGTTCCTATTCCATGTTCAATTCTTTCCGGAACAAACGGCGATTTATAATTAGGTCTGATGTTTATCGGTGCGAAAATGGCTCTTTTCCTCTTGTAAGGTCCGCCTTCTTCGGTTCGAGTTGTTCCGGCGTTTGCTATGTTGCCGGAAATCAGATCCATTCTCAGACGCTGTGACGTTAATCCTGTTGCGGCTACATTAAAACTGTCAAACATTCCCATAGTTTATCTCCTGATTACCCGACTCTCATTATTGATTTAAGCAGTTTGAAATTCTGTGATAATCCGTTTGCGATCGCACTGTAACGCATCAGATTCTTTGATGCATCCACCATCTCTTTTTCAATATCCACATTGTTTCCGTTGTTATTATAGGAGGTGCTGTAATCCAGATTAATTCTCGGCTGAACTGATGTTATGTTTTTGTATTCAGTAAAAGCTATATGTCTCCTGTCAGTCAGTATGGCGGGAACTTCATTCTGCGCCTTGAATTTATTATTTTCAATAGTACGCCTGAGTTCACTTTCAAAATTCACTTCGCTGCGTTTAAAATGCGGTACGTCAACATTCGTTATATTGTTAGTAATAACCGTTTTTCTCAAAGACTCAACATCAAGCGCCTTTTCCATAAGATAGTTGGTTTCCATCATTTTACTGGTTCCGAACATGTCAATTTCTCCATTACCGGTTTTATCTGTCTCTATGTTTATATTTTCGGTATTTCAGAAAATCTGATAAGCATTTTTTTATGAGACATAATATTTTTCTCTAAATTATTTACATTTTATATTGTATTATGTCTCATAAGTAAAGAAAAATAAAATAATTTACTATTTTTTATATGATAAGTCGGATGAAATTACCTTGAAATTGCATTTTCCGGGCAGATCGATATACATCTTCCGCAGTTTGTACATTTTTCAATAAATATACTCACTGACTTCCTGTCATTATATATTGCAGAAACCGCACAAACACTGATACATTTACCGCAAAGCGTGCATAAAGACGAGTCAACAGATGGGTATTTCATCTTATTTTCAAAATAAGCATTCTTATTACCCTCTCCATCTATCATGATATCCGAGCAGTTTGGACATGTTCTGTCTTCCATGAAATTTTTTTTATACCCGCAGGACCTGCAGACAAGATATTGTTTCATAAATCCTCCCATGATATAGCCAGAATTATAATCGGATATTTTCTGTCAAATAATTATTTTACGATTATTTAATAATAGTTCCTCAATTCAATAAACTAATGCAACAAAAATAGAATGACCCCATTGGAAATAACTCCTAAAATGTTTCGACCAAGACACATTTC
>JAFGJZ010000012.1 GCA_016928815.1 Spirochaetota bacterium | reverse complement strand
TTAAATAAACAGTGTCATGGTTTTTTTTCTGTTATTAATTTCTTGACATTTGAAGTATTTTTGATATGATTTTATAAATTAATTAAATTAAAAAAAAATTAATTTAAGTTTTAATTAAATTTTCTATATTTTAAAACCGATTTATAATATAGAAAAGTCTATATTTATACTATATTTCGATAAAATTTTTAAGGAGATACATGATGAAAAGGGAGGTCAGATCGTTTTTGTTGCCGATTCTTCTTGGAACATTTTTTATTGTTTCAGGCGGATTATCACTTAAACTTGATGCACAGGATGCGGTTGGAGCTAATACAAATGACAACACGCAGAAGAAACGTCAGGATGGTCTTGTAGAGGACTGGCTGAATGATTTCGAAGAATGTGAGGACTGGAGAGCAACTTCGACTTGTCCTCTTGGTGACACTAAAATCAGAAAAATACCGGGGAAACCTGTTAAAACAGATGATAATGGTGAAACAACTCCGGAACAGATAGAGCTTAATGACGAAAATGGAATTTCTCATAAAGATGAGTTCGTATTGGGAGTAAAAACCTATTTTATTGACAGGGGTTTTGATAGAGTTGAGGTATTTCCTCCTAACGAATATATCATCAGGGGAAAGGCTAAGGAAATAAAGGTATGGGTTCTTGGAAGAAAATTCCGGCACACACTTTATGTTAAACTCCGTGATTATAAGGGAAAAACACATAAAATCAAAATCGGTCGGCTTGATTTCTGGGGATGGAGGGAGATGTCTGTCATTCTTCCTGGATGGCTGCCTCAGTCGGCAAGTTACGCCATGCTTGATAAAAATCTCCATTTCGTTTCTTTCTTTATTGAGTGCGATAATTTTGAAGCACCTGGAACTTTTTATGTATATATGGATAACTTCAGAATAATCACTGATCTTTCTGAATTTACTGGAGATCCTAATATTAAAGACAACTGGTAAAATTAACATGCCGTGCAGACGGCATGCTGATATTTTTATGAATATGAAGTTATTTAGAAGCAAATGTCCGGAGGAATTATGAAAATACAAGTAAAAGGAAAGAAATTAGCTCTTTCTTTGAGTTTATTAGTTTTGATGGTTGTTACTACATCAACGGCTTTTTCGAAAATTGTAACAAATGTTGAACCAGATATCAGTTCTAAGGAAATCAAGGCGGTTGTAGTTGAAGACTTTGAGCAGACAGGAGAATGGAAAGCTGAAACTACACCTAAAAAATTTAAAGGTGATGCAAAAAAGAAAGATCCTGTTAAAACAATAGAGCTGAAATTTGTTGAAGGATCACCTGCAGACCTTAAGGTTGAGCAGTGGACTGAAGATAAAAAAGGAATGGAAAAGAAACAGTGCCTTGGTCTGAATTTTGAATTTACATATCCCGGCTATAATTCCGTTTCCATTATACCGCCGGCTCCGATTCAGCTGCCTGGACGGGCACATGGGATCTCATTATGGGTTCATGGACGCGGAAATAATTATTATCTTGAAGTGTGGGTCAAGGATTATAAAGGCAATGTACATGTCCTTAAATTCGGGTCTGTAAATTTTGTAGGATGGAGACCTGTGACGGTTGAAGTTCCTGTTTACATTCCTCAGGAAACAGATTCATATCCTCAGACCAAAACTCTGAAAATTGAAAGATTTGTATTAAGATCCGATCCGAATGAAATTACTACAAATACCTTTTTCTTCTTCGATCAAATGAAGGTTTTGACCGAAACGTTTGAGGTCCAGTTTGACGGAAGCGGTCTTGAAAAGAGCTTTGAGTCAGTGAAAAATAAGGAAACAACTGATAATACGGCGCCTGCACAATAACCTTAAATAACATAGGCAATTATCAGAAAGTATCCATCTTCAGCAAGATGGATACTTCTTTTTTGTAAGAAGGGTTAAATTTCCCTTAAAAAATTAAGGATGTTTGATATGGAAAAAGAAAAAACAGTTACAAGACTTGAATCTCTGTTTAAAGAGGAAGTCTGGGGACGCATGAGTCCCAAGGATATAGGAGTTCCAAGATTTAAAATACTTGAGGATTTTTTTAATAATATTGTTGCCGAGAATATGGTTGATGTAGCTTCGGAAGAATGCAAAAGTCATTTGAAAACAAATGGTGATTCCGTTACGGCAAAATATATTCTGGGTCTTATTGCCTATAATTTTAACAGAATAGATGATAAGGTGTATTTTAAATTTTTAATTGATCTGTTTCTGCAGAACAGCAAGTGGGCTGTAGTTGAACACCTGGCTGAAAAAATTCTTGAATTCGGTGAAAACCGGCATGCACTGAAAGCTCTCGGTACTTCACTTGAAAGGCTGAAACGTCAGAAAGAAGCTATTCCGGTATGGGAGGAACTGCTTAAACTGGACAGATTTGATGCAGAGGTTGCCAAACGCCTTTCAGTTGCAGTTAAAGAGGATGATCCCGAAAAAAGCATTCAATATGTAAAGCTTGCAATTGAAGGATTCATAAAATCAGGAAAATATGAGGAAATAGAACCCTTATGGACCATCCTTGTTGATCTTGCCTGGGATGATATTGCATATTTCGAAAGAATTGAACGCCAGCTTTCCGATGCTCAACAGACAGCCATGCTTCCTGATATGCTTAAAAAGCTGAACTATAAGTATGAACCGGAAAATACGGACATTTCAATAGAAATTCTTAAAAAGATAATTAAAATTATGCCGGATGATCCTGAATCACGGAAACATCTGATTAAAATGTATGAGCAGAAATACGGTAATCATTCCCAGTTCCAGCAGTTCATGCAGCTATCAGGCCTTGGAAATTTCAAAAAACCTGCGGCGGCCGCTATTAAGCTTTTTGAAAATAATATTGTTTTTGAAAAAGACAATTATGTTTTTCACCGTTCGTGGGGACTTGGTCAGATACAATCAATTGATAATGAATCAATAGTAATAGATTTTCCGCAGAAAAAGGATCACAAGATGTCAGTACAAATGGCACTTAATTCACTTCAGCCGGTAGGACAGGATCATTTTTATGTAAGAAATTTTCTTGATCCTCAGGGAATGAAGGATATGTTTAAGAATGATTTTATATCATTTTTTAAAATGCTTGTACGTTCCTATGGTGAAAATATTACAGCGGCTAATCTGAAGAATGATCTGATTCCGGATTTTGTTGAACTTAAGAACTGGGCCAAATGGTGGAGTAAGACAAAAACCATCATTAAAAAAGATCCGGAACTGGGGATTTCGGATTTGAAGAAAGATGTTGTCTTTTTGCGTGAAAAACCTGTTTCTTTTTCAGATGAACTGATAAACAGATTTAACAAATCTAAGAGCTTTTCCGAGAAACTTACCATCGGTGAAGAATTCTCGAATAATGTTGATGAAAGTGAAAATTCCGAAAATGTCGAAATTATTGTCAGTTATTTTGAGAATGCCGCATCAGAGGGATCAAATACGAAACTGATTCTTTCCTATTTCTTACTCAGCAGTTTTGTGAAGTATTCTGATAAGATTTCTCATACAGTTGCGAATCTGAAAAAGAAAGTCATCGAGTTTATTAAAACCAGCAGTGAACTGATAGTTATTTCCCAGAAGATTACTTCTTATGATAATAAAAAGGAATATCTCAATCTTATCCAGGAAGTACGCAAAGACTGGCAGGATGTGTACTCTGACATTCTTTTTGAGCTTCCGGTAAGAATACACAGATATATTATTAATAGATTCATTCAGGAAAAATCCTTTGCGCCTATTAATAACTTTCTGGAAAAAATAATTCTGAATGCAAAAGAATATCCTGATATTTTTCTTTATGCTGCCAAAAATATATTTTCAGGTGCATGGGATTATCCATGGCTTGAATATTCAAGAAACGCTCTCGTACTTTCTTTTTTCCGTATTTTACGGGAAATTAAGAAAGTTGAACAGAGGGGGAGCAGACTGCGTAATAATGTGCTGGATATATTGTTTGCGGATAATGAGCAGGTTCTTCGCGATATTATTAAGGAATATGATGAAGCGTTTCTTAACAAGCTGTATGATATGTCGTTGAGTTCGGATTTCTTTGAAGAATCTCAGCTTGAAAAGATTATCAGTCTGATCAGAATCAAATATCCGGATTACATTCCGCGGGAAATTAAAAAAGCGGATGACTCTTTTGATGATGAGGAGCTTTATGTTCTGCAGAGCGGGTATGACAGCAAGGTTGCAGAATTAAATGACATGCTGAATGTTGAATTGCCAAAGCTGCAGAAGGAACTGTCATCTGTTTCTGATGTTTCGGCTGATTTAAGGGAAAATGTTGATTTTAATGCGCTTGTTGAAAAACAGGCAATACTTAAAAAATCAATTTCCACTCTTGATATGGAAATAAAAAGCGCCAAGATCATTGATCTTGATTCTGTAAAAACTGATGTCGTTTCAATAGGAACAATTGTTACAATAGAAATCAAGGGTTCAGGAGAGGACAAGGCATATTCCATACTTGGACCCTGGGATGTAAATTTTGAGGACAACATTTTATCTTACCGGTCACGTCTTGCTAAACAGCTTATGGGAAGAAAGACTGGGGATGAGGTTACTCTTAAAATTGATGAAGGTGAAAGAATTTTCATTATTAAATCAATCGAGAAATATTCCTGAAAAAATTATACATTTATGTCATGGAATACTTAAATAATTGACAATTATTTGAGTATTCCTCATTATATGCATTATATACTGAGGTTTTATAGATAGAATGAATTTAGCCTGGATACCTAATTCCATAACAATGGGGAATCTTCTTTTCGGATTTTTTTCAATTGTATTTGCTTCCCGGGGAGAGTTTGCCCAGGCTGGTTTTTCGATATTATTTGCTGCATTGCTTGACGGACTTGACGGTCAGGTAGCCAGGGTTTTAAAAGTTTCAAGTAAACTGGGTGCTGAACTTGATTCACTGGCAGATTGCGTCACATTCGGTGTTGCGCCGGGATATCTGGTTTTTAATGCGTATCTTTCAGATTTTTATCTGGTACTCGGTCAGAAACCCTTTTTTGCAGGCATGGTTATTGCAGTAATATTTCCAATATGTGCGGCTTACCGTCTTGCCAGATTTAATGTTGTTCACGAACCTGCATCTTTTTCAGGGCTGCCGTCTCCGATTGCAGGTATTGTGGTAGCTCTTCTTCCGATTGCAATAAGTGATCCGGCATATATCCGCAATCATCAGATTCAATTCGTTCCGGCATATATTCTTATAGCATTGTTAATGGTTTCGACAGTAAAATTTTCCAAACCGCAGGCAGTTGTACTTAAAAAAATCTATGGAATCAGACTGGTCATTTTTACAGTGATTGTCATCTCGCTATGTTTTATTTTCCGTAAATGGATCATGTTTATATTGATTGGACTTATCGCTATATATATCATTTCCGGACTCATCATGTTTATCATTCAGTTTATACAGGATCATAGATACTGAAATTTATACCTCATTTTATTGCCCGCTGAATACCAGCGCCGTTTTCTTAAATAGGCATACCCTGATTGATATAGGTACTGTTGTGTTAAAAAGCCTCATTTCTTGCGAAAATAAATGCAAATTATCATTAAAGTAAAATTAAAGCATATAATTCTGAACTTTATCTTTCTGAACACTTCCAAATTTCTGTCTTGAATTAACTAATAATAAGTTGAATTTTAAAATTTAATATTAACCTTTATGTTTAAATTCAGAACATCTTTAAATTGTATTGTATGATATTTAAATCTGATAGATGTTTATGTCTTACATTTTTATACTTTGTGTTAGAGGAAAGTCTGGTATGGTGTCAGAGATGAATTTTGTAGATACTTCATACGATTTGGTGCCAGAGAAAATGACCGGAAGATAATCAGTAGCATGGATGTTAAAGAAATTAAATCCACTTTAAATTTTTTAAATCGTATGTTTTCCACATTTTATTTTCTTTTCCGCCGATATTTTCATAAAATTTTATTGCAGGGTAATTGTCTGAAAGAACTTTCCATTCGATTTTCCCGCAGTTTTTATCGGAAGCGGTTTTAATGATTAAATCAAACATTTTTCTGCCTATACCCTTTCTTCTGAATTCAGGTTTGATGAAGAAATCTTCAACATAAAGATTCATAAGACCGGAAAACGTTGATACTGTGTAATAGTATAGAAGTATACCGCATGGTTCATTATTTGCGTACGATAGAACCGCATATGCATCCGGTTTTGTGCTGAAAAGAATTTTTTTAAGCTGGTCTTCCGTTAAACTAAATTCATTTAACAGCGATTCATACTCAGCAAGTTCATGCAGAAGATTGTATGCTGTAAGAAGATCGTTTTTACAGGCTTGTTTTAATGATATTTCCATGTTTGTTTTACCGTAATTAAATTCATTTAAAATCTTTTAAAATATGGATGAAAAACAGCAGTGATACTTAAATCACTGCTGCTGTAAAAAAGAAAATATTGTTATTTCCGCTTTATATTTTTCATCCATATTTATCAGTCATGTTAACAGATAATCTTCAGCTGCTTTTCCGTCTTCAAGTGAATCGAGAATTTCATCAATAATGTCCTCGCTTTCAACTCCGCCATACCAGTAATTTTCAGGATAAATAACCATTATTGGTCCTCTGTCGCACGCTTTCAGGCATCCTGTACTCGAGACAACAACATCTGTCATTCCTCGATCGGAAAGTTCTCCTTCAATATATGAAAGAAAATTTGCTGCTCCTTTTTTATGGCAAACTCCCTGAGGTTCGCCAGATGATCTGAAACTTGAACAAACAAAAATGTGATGATTGGGTTTTTCCATATTTTCTCTCCGTTATTATATTTTAACTGCATCCCATTGCAGTTCCTGTACATTCCTCACCGCAGGCTGTTTCTTTTCTTTTAAGCAGATGGTTTGTATTTCTGCCTTCAAATACTGCGGCTGCGGCTTCACTTATAAGCCCTTCGATTACCAGAACCGCAATACCGTTTTTTTCAAGAACAGTTTTAGGATTGTTTCCTATTCCGTTGACAAGTACTGCTCTGCAATCGGCAAGAATTTCCGAAAGTTTTTCCCAGCGCTCACTGCTTCCTGCCGACGGAGCTTCTCTTGTCTCAACCAGTTCTATCCCTTCCGGTGTATTGCGGAATATGTGGAAACTGACGGTTTCTCCGAGATGCTGGTTTATAAGAAGGCCTTCACGGCTTGCTACTGCAATATAATTTTTTCCGTTTCCTGTATTGTCCGGGACAAGCTTATAAACATTATTGATTTTCGAATGTTTTTCAATCTTCTTCATGATTGAATCCGATGTCCCTTCATGCAGAAGACCTACAGCATCAGCCCTGCATCTTGTACAGTGGTGCATTTGAGGCATGAATTTTTCCGACTCCTTGCGGATACGGGCTGTCATTTCTTTTTCAGGTTCGGGAATGTCTGAAAACACTGATTCCTTGTTGCTGTAAAGCGGCAGACAGTTTAATATGTCCGCACCCATTGATGCAACTTTTTCAGCAACAAGCGGAATATGGTGATCATTTATTCCCGGGATGATAATGGAATTAATTTTAACTATAATTCCGGCTTTTTTCAATGCCTCTATCGATGCAAGCTGGTTTTCCAGTAAAATTGCAGCACCTTCTTCCGGTCCATATACTTTTTTGCCGTAGCGCACCCATGAATATATTTTCGATCCGATTGCAGGATCTATTGCATTCAGGGTTATTGTGACATGACTGACATCAAGTTTTTTCAGCTCGTCAACATGAGGCAGAACCTGAAGTCCGTTTGATGCAAGACACAGCAGCATTTCAGGAAAGGTATTCCTTATGAGCCGCAGCGTTTCAAGAGTTTCCTTTTCATTTGCAAATGGATCTCCAGGGCCGGCAATACCGACTACTGAGATATTTTTATGATCGGTAATAATTTCTTTCAGATATTCAAGTGACTGCAACGGCGAAAGAATACCGCTTGAAACTCCGGGACGGCTTTCGTTAACACAATCAAATCTTCTGTCGCAGAAATTACACTGAATGTTGCATCTCGGTGCAACCGGAAGATGTATCCTTCCGAATTTATGTCTTACCTTGTCATTGAAACAGGGGTGTTGATCCAGTTTAATATTCATTTTGTCCTCCATTAGAACTTTTAATTAAATTTATATTCACATACTTACATGTATGAATAACCTACAGGTGATGAATCCTGACGTTTCTCTATTACTGAATTTACTGCTTTATCGAAAAGCTGCTGGGCTCCTCTGTATCCAAGGTGAAGAATCCTCTGTCCGCCGATTCGGTCATGTATTGGAAATCCCGTTCTGATCAGCGGAATGTCGGTTGATCTTGAAATGGAATAACCCTTGCTGTTTCCGATTATCAGATCCGGTTTTAAAAATTTTATCTGTTCTTCGATGTCGCTGAAATCGGCATCCGAATATACAGATGTTTCATCTGGTGATAAATCAGGCACGGCTTTAAATAGTATTTCGCTGAACCTGCCGCTGTTTCCGCCGCTTGCACAAAGAACAGGAATTATTCCGATTTCGGACAGAAATGATGCAAGTCCGATAACAAGATCCTCTTCGCCGTATAGCGCCGCTTTAACGCCGAATATATATTTATGTGCATCTGCATATGCATCTATCAGTCTTCCTCTTTCAGAAAGATATTTTTCGGGAATTCCCCTGCCGCTTATTTCCGACAGAATGTTCATAAATTTATCCGTTTCATTAATTCCTATAGGCAGACCGGTATTGAAGGTATTGACAGCGCTTCTTTCTGAAAGTATGCGTGATGCACTTTCCGTTCCATCAAGGCTTTTCCCGAATTCAACACTGGCAGCTGAAGAATCCATCTCCCTGATTTTATCAATTGAAGTCCCGCCTTCAGGAATATTTTTGTAGTCAGTCCAGAGCTGTCCATCCAGGGTTTCGGAATAGTCGGGCAGCATTATGTAATCCAATCCGAAATCTGAAATTATTTCTTTGAGATGCCTGATATCTTCAGCAGATACCATGCCCGGGAAAATATTAATACGGCTGTTATTGACTGATTTTTCACCGGGATGTCCTGAGACCGCGCTTACAACCGATCTTACAGTTTCATGAAATCCGTCAATATGTGTACCTTTATAGCTTGGAGTTGAAACTGTTATAAACTCCGGCAGATTTTCATCCTCATTTTCACTGATATATTCCTTAATGATCATATTGACATCATCACCGATTGTTTCAGATAAACACGTAGTCGGTATGCCTATTACTTCAGGATTATACTGTTTTATGATATTGGTTAACGCTGTTTTCAGATTACTGTTGCCTCCGAAAATAGCCGTATCTTCACTGAAATTGGATGAGGCAATATCAATCGGCTCCCTGAAGTGACTTATCATGTAACGGCGAATATATGTCGAGCATCCCTGTGATCCGTGAAGCAGAGTGATAGCGCCTTTGATTCCTTTGAGCGCGAGACATGCCCCGAGAGGAGTGCAGAGTTTACATGCATTCTGTGTTACTTCATGTTTTTTTTCAGTCTTATTCATATTGCCTCCTCAAAATTTTCCACATGAACTGCATGCTTCCGGACTGCAGTCTGCTCCGGCGCATTTGGATGTCTGAATTGCGTCGGATGATGTGTTACCGCGGCTGGCTGAATTACGTGGTGCGAATTTCCAGACCGGACTCATTATTGATGCATGTACTTCACGGATGAAATTCAGCATGCCTTCATAACCGGCGAGCGATATCTTGCGTTCATGATTGTGATCGCAGAAACCTATTCCCAGTTTGTATGCCAGCGGTCTTTCTTTAACTCCGCCGATAAATAGATCTATATTTTTTTCTAGTACATATTTCGATAGTTCCAGCGGATTTGAATCATCCAGTATGACTGTTCCCTCATCGCACATGTCTTTAAGCAGAGCATAGTCGTCTTTGGTTCCGGTCTGTGATCCGGCAACGCAGACATCAATGCCGACTATTTTTAAAGCCCTTATCAGTGAAAATGCCTTGAATGCTCCGCCAACATAAATGGCGGCTTTTTTGCCTGATAATGTTTTTCTATATTTCTGAAGAACCGGCAATAATGATGAAAGTTCATTTGTCACCAGATCTTTGGCTTTCTTCAGAATTTCAGGATTATCGCTGAAATGATCTGCTACATCGTAAAGGGCTTTTGACATGTCTTCTATTCCGAAATAAGAAACACGAATGTACGGAATTCCGTATTTTTCCTTCATACTTTTTGCCAGACCTGTCATGGATCCTGAACATTGAACGACATTCAGTGATGCACCGTGCGCTTTTTTAATGTCTTCAATACGTCCGTCACCCGTCATTACGGATACTACCTCAATTCCGATTTTCCTGTAATATTCTTTAATCATCCAGGCTTCACCGGCAAGGTTGAATTCCCCCAGAATGTTTATGCTGAATCTGGATATGTTGTCAGTTGAACCGGTACCGATCAGTTTAAGCAGAGCATCGCAAGCAGCCCTGTATCCGTCCTTTTTTGTTCCTTTGAAACCTTCGGAATGTACCGAGAGTACCGGAATGTTTTTTTCCTTTTCAAGTTTTCTGCAGACTGCATCTATATCATCTCCTATGATTCCAATGATGCATGTTGCATAAACAAATACGCCTTTAGGTTTATATTTATCTATAAGTTCATTTAATATTGAGTATAATTTTTTTTCTCCGCCGAAAACTATATCGTTTTCACGGAGATCAGTAGAAAAGCTGAGGCGGTGCAATTCAGGACCGGAAGAAAGAGAACCGCGGATGTCCCATGTATATGCAGCACATCCAACAGGACCATGCACTATATGGAGCGCATCCGCTATCGGGTAAAGTACAACTCTTGAGCCGCAGAACACGCATGCTCTCTGACTGACTGAACCTGCAACACTGTGTTTATCGCATGCAAAATCAAAAGTGTCTTTTCCTTTTGTGTAAATCTGATTTTTTCTTTCTTCAAGTACCTTAATCATATTGTCCGCCTTACAGCTTTTTTTCTGAAACATGTATTCTACATCACCAGTTCGAATTTTTCTTCTTTTGCGTCTTTGTCCTGCTTGTCCATTAACACGCCGAGTATCTTTTCAAGAATTCTCATTCCGCCCTTGTAACCGACTGTAGGAAAATAACTATGGCCAATACGGTCAACTATAGGGAATCCCATTCTTACAAACGGAATATCCTCATCACGGGCAATGTATTTCCCGTAAGTGTTTCCAATAAGCAGATCAACAGGCTCATTTTTAATCCACTGATGGAGAAGAAATGCATCCGCGCAGGAACCGTTTTTCACTTTAATTTCCGGTACCTTGTTTCCGGCAATTTCCATAATTCTGCTTTCAAAATATTTCCCCGGTGTTCCGCTGACGACATAAACAGGTCTCATGTTAAGATCAATCAGAAACTCAGTTAGTGCAATTAGCTGATCAGGATCACCGAATATTGCAACACGCTTGTTGTACAGGTACTGATGCATATCTGTTACTATGTCAATCAGCTGTCCGCGTTCCTTGGTAATTGACTCAGGAACATAAACTCCGCCGCGTTTTGCAAGCGCTTCAATGAATCTGTCTGTTGCTGATATTCCTATCGGAAGATCAAGCATGTCGTATTTTACTTTACACTTGCTGTCTATTGCCTGTGCAGCCTGTTCAGATGCAAATTTTCCGAGAGCAATCGTGTAAATACTGTCGCCTGTACTTTTAAGTTCAGGAATTGTTGTTCCTCCATCAGGATACATTTCATGTTTTCCAGTCTGAGGAGCATCAAGAACTCCGGATGTATCGGGAAACATTACAATCTTGACTCCCATTTCAGCTGATAATCTCTTGATCTCCACCATATCCGCTGGTTCAACCCAGCCTGGAATTATATTCAGCTGATCAATATCACGGCCGGTATGTTCGGACAATTGCTTCGCCATACTTGCAGTCATATTTGAAAATCCCGTTACATGTGATCCGATGTAACTTGGAGTATTTGTGTGAATTACGTATTTTCCTTCCGGAACCTTTCCGTCGTCATATGCTTTCTGTGCAATCTGATTAACGTCATCACCAATTGTCTCTGAAAGACAGGTCGTATGCACTGCAATGATATCAGGATTATAAACTGTAAAAATTGTGTTTATTGCCTGAAGAAGATTCGCCTGACCTCCGAATACTGAAGAACCTTCAGTAAAAGAACTGGTAGCCGCCATAATCGGTTCCTTGTAATGTCTTGTCAGGGTACTTCTGTGGTATGCACAGCATCCCTGAGACCCGTGACTGTGAGGAAGGCAGCCGTGTATGCCTAATGATGCATACATGGCCCCGATAGGCTGACAGGTCTTTGCCGGATTTATTGTCAAAGCTTCTCTTTTTACTTCTTCTTTTGGCGTATGTCTAAGTAACATATTAACCTCCTTTTAAACAGCACCAGAAACGAAATTTGCACTTATTTCCGGCTGTTTTTCTTTTTCCCAAGGGGCTTTAATAAGACCCCAGATGCTTGTGTTGACCATCATGTCGATATCTTTATAGAAATTTACAGCACCTTTAAAGCCTGCATAAGGTCCGCCGTAATCATAGCTGTGAAGCTGCTTTAACGGAATTCCCATTTTCTGTACGGCATATTTTTCTTTAATACCGGCACAGAACACGTCAGGTTTGTAGTACTCAATAAGTTTCTCCGTCTCGTATTGACTGATGTCGTCAATTACAAGTGTATCTTTTTCCATGTCAGGCATCATTCCGATGTAATCGGCAATCTCGAAACCTTTGTCAGAAAGTTTTTTAAGATCAGCTGCACTTTTACGTTCCTTGTATAATTCAGGATCTTTTTCAACATCGAGTTCTTCAATGTTACGGCTGTCTGCATCGACTTTAATGTCAGGAATGACTTTTCTTCCTTCATAGTCGTCGCGGTGACCGAATTCATATCCCGCCGATACTGTTTTCATTCCCAGTTCTGAAAATAATCCCTGATAATGATGAGCCCGTGAACCGCCGACAAAAATCATTGCAAGTTTGTTTTCCGTTCTCGGTCTGATTTCCTTTATTGTTTCCTCAACGGCCTGTATTTCTTCAGCAATTACTTTTTCAACTGTTTCAATAAGTTCCTTGTCTTCAAAATACTGTGCAATTTTACGGAGTGATTTTGCAGTTTCTTTAGCTCCGATAAAATTTATTTTCATCCATGGAATTCCGTATTTGGTTTCCATCATCTCCGCCATGTAATTTATGGATCTGTGGCACATTACAAGATTGAGATCCGCGGTATGTGACCGTTCGAATGCTCCTAACGTTGAATTACCGCTGAATGTTGAGATAACGGTTATTCCGCATTTTGCAAACAGTTCATCTATTACAAAACCGTCACCGCCGATATTGTACTCGCCAAGAAGGTTGATTTTGAATTTCCCTTCTTTAACTGTATTGTCACGGCCTACAACATGCTTGAATATCTGATTGTTCGCAATATGGTGTCCGGCTGACTGGCTTACGCCTTTGTAACCTTCACAGCTGAAACCGAATACGTTGCAGTCTCCAAGTTCTTCTTTCATGTCTCTTGCAACTGCATGAACATCATCTCCTATAAGTCCGACAGGGCATGTTGAAAATATCGCAATTCCTTTAGGATGAAAAAGGTCATAAGCTTCTCTAATGGCAGCTTTCAGTTTTTTCTCTCCGCCGAATACAATATTGTCATCCTGCATGTCTGTTGAAAAACAGTACGGCATATAGTTTTCCGAATCTTCAGTTTCGGGTTTAGTCTGGTTTCTTCTTGTCAGCCAGCTGTAAAAACCGCATCCGATCGGACCATGAGTAATATTTATGATATCACGCGTAGGTCCGAGAACTACACCTTTACAACCGGCATAGCTGCATCCTCTTTGTGTAATAATTCCCGGGATCGTTCTGACATTGGAAAGAATTTCCTGGTCAATAGCCGGGTCATTTACTACAATGGCATTGCTCCTCTTACGGGCAACTTTAGGAGGATACTGTTTTAAAATTTCTTCTTTAATAGTCGAAGCGTCTTTAAGTTTCTTACTCATAACTTTCATACCTCCTAATCAAGTGTTATGTCACCGGATTCGCCGGTTCTGACTTTGATACTGTCAAATACCGGAATTATGAAGATTTTGCCGTCTCCGGCATTTCCGGTCTGATTGACTTTTATAACCGTATCGACAACAATTTTTACCTTGTCGTCTGGTACAACTACTGTGATGATTCTTTTAGGCACAAGTCTCGGTCCCTGTCCAAGCTGCTCGATAGCTTCCTGAAAACCTTCTTCAGCTCCGTGCAGTATGCGGTAATCAACGAGTCCTTTGCCTCTTCCGAGTACTTTCCCTGTTGCAGTAAAAGAGGATATACCGGCATCAGAAAGTGCTCTTTTCGTCTGGTTGATTTTATTCAACCGAATGATCGACATTACTTCTTTCATGCTGCCTCCTGTTATTCCTCTCTGACTCCGGAACTTACTGTGTAAGATTCAAGAACCGGTGTTACGAAAATTTTACCGTCACCGAAGTTTCCACTGGTTCCGGTTTTTGCATTTTCACTTATTGCTCTGATAACGAATTCTTTCTCCTGGTCAGGAATTACAGTAATAAGCATTTCTTTCGGAAGCTCATCATAAGTGACTTCTCCGACTTTTAATCCTCTCTGCTTTCCTCTTCCGAATACTGAAACTTTTGTAACCGCAGGGTAACCTGCTTCAAGTAATGCAGCCAGTACTGCATCTACTTTTTCGGGTCTGATTATTGCTCTTACCATTAACATATTGATCTCCTTTTTTAAACTATTCCGAATTCGATGAGAAGCTGTTCGAGTTCTGAAATTTCAATCGGTTTTGGTATTACAAACATCTGATTCTGATCAATTTTCTGTGCAAGTGATCGGTATTCATCTGCCTGTGCATGTGCCGGATCAAATTCAATAACCGTTTTTCTGTTGATTTCAGCTCTCTGTACCATGTTGTTTCTTGGTACGAAATGAATCATTTGCGTTCCAAGTCTTTTAGCAAGTTCTTCGATCATTTCTTTTTCGTTATCTACCATACGGCTGTTGCATATAAGTCCGCCCAATCGTACACCGCCGGCATCAGCAAATTTAACAATACCTTTACAGATATTATTCGCTGCGTACATAGCCATCATTTCACCTGATACAACTATGTAGATTTCCTGTGCTTTTCCTTCTCTCATCGGCATTGCGAAACCGCCGCATACAACGTCTCCAAGTACATCATAAAACGCGTAGTCCAGTTCCCACTTGTCTTCATATGCACCGAGCTGTTCGAGAAGATTGATGGAAGTGATAATACCGCGACCTGCACATCCTACACCCGGTTCCGGTCCGCCTGATTCAACGTTTCTTGTTTTTCCATAACCTTCCTTGATAACGTCCTCAAGCTCAACATCCTCTCCTTCTTCACGGAGTGTATCGAGTACTGTTTTCTGAGCAAGGCCGCCAAGCAGTAATCTGGTAGAGTCCGCTTTCGGATCACATCCTACGACCATAACTTTTTTTCCCATTTCTGCAAGTCCTGCTACAGTATTTTGTGTTGTGGTTGATTTTCCTATTCCACCTTTTCCGTAAATAGCAATCTTACGCATTGTTTTGCCTCCTAAATAGCATTTGCCTTTAGTAATGCAAAAGGCGTGCCAGTTTCTTCATTGAATTGCAAAATTTATTATTTAACTTAAAAGAGATGAATTATTTATTTTTCAGTGCATGTTTTCCATGAATAAGGCAGTTGATAACCGGATTTGATTTATTATAACCTGATAAATGGGGGATATTTTTAAACAGATTTTTGATAATATTTATTTTTTGTAAATTAATCATTTTTTAAATACAAATGAGTGTTTTTAAATCAAAGTTGATACAAAATTGCACTTTAGTTTTATTCCTCTTGTATAAACGGGTAAAATGAATCAATAAATTGATTCATTTTATGTTCGGAAGGTACAAAATTGTAGTTTTTTATATAATGCGGTTTATATTTTACTGATAAGGGACATGATTTTATTCCTGAAATGTTCTGAATAAAGTTCAAGAAGTTCATCCGGAGTTAGAGACCTCTTCAGATTTAATGAAAGATCCTTAACATATCCTACCAGTGTTTGTGCATCGTTTTGATTTATTTCTATTCCCATAATACGGAGTATATGCTTAATTGAAGCGGAACCTGAATGAGTTCCGATGATGAATTTTTCATCATTAACCCCGAACAAGCCGGTATTATAAGGCTGATAAGACAGATTGTTTTTAAGCTGGCCGCTGCAGTGAATGCCGGATTCATGATAAAAAATCTCGTTTCCAACAACAGGTTTATTTGCGGAAATTGCTTTTCCGGATGCTTCCGCTACCAGATCGCTTAATTCCTTGAGTTTGGAATATTTTACGGTGCTTGTCAAACTGCTGCTGCAGGCAACTGCGGCTGCTACTTCCTCAAGAGCGGCATTGCCCGCACGTTCTCCGATACCGTTTACAGTTACGCTTACAGCATCCGCGCCTGCCTGAAGGGCGCTGAATGCATTTGCAGTAGCCATTCCGAGGTCATTATGGGCATGAAATTCAATTATTCCTGAATATTGTTTTCTTATTGACTTTATCATGGCTATGACGCCTGAAGGATCAGCAATTCCGACAGTGTCGGCAATTCTGATGCGATGGGCACCGCACCCGGCCGTGTAATTTATGAAGTTTTTAAGAAAATACAAATTTGTTCTGGTTGCATCCAGTGCGCCAACACTGATAAAATCAAAATATTTTCCTGCAAATGAAATCATTTCATATGCCGATTTATAAAGCCATTCGGTATCCTTTTTCATTGCATTTAGCTGCAGTTCCGATACGGGAAAAGATATGTGGATGGCATCAGTGCCGCTTTCAGCTGCAGATTCAATATCCGACTTTACGGCTCTGCACCAGGATGTAATTCTGCTGGAAAGTTTATTTTTCATTATATTTTTAATTGCAGCGGTTTCTTTTTCTCCCATTGCAGGTATTCCGATTTCTATTTCATTTATGCCTATATCGTCCAGTTTTAAGACAATAGCTTCTTTTTCATCTGCAGAAAATACAACTCCCGGTGCCTGACCGCCGTCACGCAATGTTGTATCCACTAACCATACAGTTTTCTGTTTCCTGTCCATAATACTCCTCTTTTCTTACATATAATAAGCAATTTGCATGCCATATAGTTAATAAAAAATGATAATTGAATTATATTTTCCAAAAATGAATATAAAAATCGTTTTGACCGAAATTTTATTAAAATTTTAATGAAAAAAATATGAGTCAGGGTATATTATTAAATATAAAAGGGAGGTAAATATGATTAAAAATATGGGATTAATTGACAGGATTATAAGAGTGGTTCTGGCGGTAGTTGTGGGTATTTTATATCTTGCGGATCAGATTTCAGGTGCTGCAGCGGTAATTCTGGGAATTCTGGCTGTCGTATTCGTTATAACTTCAGCTGCAGGGTTTTGTCCGCTGTATCTGCCCTTTAAAATTAAAACACGTAAGTGAGAGCATGGATTTTAAGAGGACACGGCAGTGTTAAATTACTGCCGTGTCCATGATTCAGCTTTTAATGAGTAAATCGACAAGTTCTCCGAAATATTCCAGTGCTGCGGTTACTGGTATGGAGGTGCTCATGTCGACCCCGGCAGTTTTAAGCTCATCCAGCGGATCCATACTGCCGCCGAGTTTAAGAAAGTCCAGATAGCTTTTAATTTCATTGTTTTTGTTTTCAACAGCTTTTTTCCCGAGAGCAATTGCTGCAGAAATACCTGTAGCGTATTTATAGACATAGAATGAAGAGTAAAAATGGGGAATTCTCAAAGCTTCAAGTTCCAGAATGTCATCAATTACAATTGAACCGTTAAAATAAATCTCAAGCAGTTTTCTGTACTCCTTCCGTATGGCATCCAGCGGAAGCGGTCTGTCATTTTCAACATACTCATGCGTTATTTTTTCGAATTCCGCAAACATTGTCTGACGTATCAGGGTGGAGCGGATGTTGTCGATTTCCCTGTTCAAAATGTATTTTTTCATTTGAGGATTATCGGCGAATTTTTTAAGGAGATACCTTGTTAGAAGAAACTCATTGAATGTGGAAGCTACCTCTGCTACAAATATGGTGTAATTATGATAAACATAATCCTGATTTTTACATGAATAATATGAATGCATTGAATGCCCCGCTTCATGTATCAGAGTATAAACCGAGTCGATATTTTTTTCATTATAGTTCATCAGAATGTAGGGATTCGAATCATAGCATCCGCTTGAATATGCACCGCTTCGTTTGCCTTTGTTTTCATAGCGGTCAACCCATCCTGATTTGAGACCATCGGATAAAATTGAACAGTATTCATTGCCGAGCGGACGAAGCGCTTCAATACATGTTTCAACAGCTTCATCATATGACATGCTGAATTCAATTTCCTTTACCAGAGGAACATATATGTCATAGATATGAAGTTCATCAAGATTAAGGGATTTTTTCCTGTAATCAAGATATGCGGAAAGCGGTTTAAGATTATTTTTTACGGTTTCACATAAATTATCATAAACCGTCTCATCAACATTATCCTTGAAAAGTGAGGCTTTCCGGCAGCCTGAATAGTTGCGTAATTTACTGTAAATCCAGTCAGCCCTGTTTGAATAGTAAAGTGAAGTCGCTATTGTATTTTTGTGCCTGTCAAAAGTATCATAAAACTGGAAAAATGCTGTTTTTCGCAGTTCCCGGTTCTGTGATGACAGAAATGTTATGAAGTTTCCATGCGATAACTCGTTTGTAATTCCGTCGTCACCGGTAATTTCACCAAAAGAAAGATCCGAGTTGTTAAGCTGACTGAATATAGCCGATGCGGAACCGGCAATATCCGAAGTTGCCGATAGAAGCTTTTCCTTTTCTCCATCAAGCGTATGAGGTTTGAATTTAATGATTTTTTCGATTGCATATCTGTATTTTGAGATTTTTTCATGAGATAAATAATTTTCGATTATTTCACCGCTTAATGACTGGATCTCAGGTGTAATGAAACTGGATTTTTCCGAAATTGAGGTATAAAGCATTGATATTTTCTGATGCATGGCGACATATTCACTATCGGTTTTATCCTCATCATTTTTCAAATGCGAATATGTATACAGCTTTTCAAGAAGACGTCCTGTTTCCAGGTCAAATTCAAAAAGTTCAAGAAAAATTTCCGGTGATTCTGCAAGTCTGTTCATGTATCTGTCATAACTGTTAAGAGAACTTTTTAATTTTTCAAAGTCCTTTTCCCATTCTGAATTATTTTCATACAGCGGAGCTAAATCCCACTTGTCTCCGCTGTTAACTTCACTGCGTAAAGGTATTTTTTTTGCAGCCATAAATATCTCCTGTTTGAAAATGTCTTATTTGATTGTGCTGTTATTCCGGCTGAGTTTCCATGTGAAAAACAGAATCAGCAGAACAGCCGGCAGGGCCGACAGTGCATAAATGTTAAATTCAAAAAATTTAACAAGCCAGAACCTGATTATTAAACCGCCGTCGAAAAAACTCGTTATAAGTCCGTCATATCCCGGAAATGAAAATCCGGCATTCGTACTGAGGTTTGTAAACGCTTCAGCCATCGATGATGCTATATACAGATGAGCAATTATAATCGGAATGCTTATGATAACCGATCTTATGACATTCCCGTTTGTCGCTACTACAATCATTACACTCAGCGCAATGATGTTAACGAGATCGCCGATAGGGATGAACCTTATTCCCGGTAGTACAAATGCAAGACCAAGAGCAATCGGCATGAGAATGAGGCCGGTAACTATAACTGCCGGATCACCCTGAAGTACCGCATTATCAAGGCCGATAAAGGTTTCCCCGCTGCCTGGAAATTTGTTTTTCATATAGTTTTTCATGCCGTCTGAAATCGGAATCAGTCCTTCGGAAAGGATTCTGCACATTAAAGGAAGAATCATTACAACGGCGGATACGGTAAAAGCAAGTTCCAAAATCTGTTTAATTTCATAACCTGCAGCTATTGAAAGTCCGAGACCGAGAAAAAAACCGATTATTACCGGTTCGCCTGCAAGTCCCATTTTTTTCTGAATATTTTCCGGATTTGCGTTCAGGTTTTTCAGAAACGGTACTTTCCCGAGAAGACTGTTTCCGATGACTCCGAACGGGAAGTAACCTCCGGCGGACAGGGTGGTGATTGTGATGTTGTTTATTCCCGAATATCTGCTGGCATACGGTCCGATGAAATCACCGATTTTCAGAATAAGCACTTCGGCTGTTATGATTGAAATTACAGATATTGTGATGCTGCCGGTGGACGCATAAACAAGCGCTCCAACCATCAGCAGATGCCAGAAATTCCAGATGTCGATATTGATGACCTTTGTCAGTTTAAAAGTCAGCATGATTATGTTAACGGCAATTATTACAAGAATCATCACCGGAGCAAGTTTAAAAGACCAGGCTATTGATGCGAGGGGAGGCCATCCTACATCAAGAACGTTGAACTGAAGACCGGTTCTTTCAACAATCATTTTTGCGGCAGGTCCGATCCCCCGAACAAAATAGTCAAAGACGAGAAAAATACCAATAAAGCCTATTCCGATTGACAGTGCCGCTTTTACTGCAATTTTAAACTTAATCCTCAGAATCAGTGAAAAAAGCAGGATTAAGAGAGGAAGCATTACATACGGTTTGAAACTAAGAATATAGGTGACTGCTGAATTTATCTGTTCCATAAAATTTCCTTATTTAAAATATAACTGATTTCATATTAGCACATAAAAACGGTCAATTTAAATTTTTTTATATGTCATTATGCCGGAATATATTTTCCGGTAATTAAAAAAGAAAATCATATGTTCTGTCTGGGCATCGTTCTACCGCTGTGATTTGCTTGAATCAGCCAGTATCTTCAATGATTCCACAAGCTCAGCCAGGTCCGCTGCCGTTGATGAACTTGTTTGAACCGAATCCGCAAAATCCGATGCACCCTGGGATATCTGTTTCATCGCAATAAGTATCTGTTCAAAGCCCTGAATCTGCATTCTGATTTTTTCCTCTATTGATTTTGCGGATGAAGTGCTTTCTGCGGATGAATTTGATATTTCATTGAAAAGTTTTCCTGCTTTTCGTGATATTTCCCATCCGTGATGGATCAGATCCGTGGCGTCATTTGAAGCGGAAAGAAGGCCGTGACCTGCTTTTTCAATGATACTGATTTTATTTCTGATTTCGGTCGTTGAGGCAACGGTGTTGTCGGCAAGTCGCCGTATTTCAGATGCGACAATTTCAAAATTTTTACCCGCTTCACCTGCCGCAGACGCTTCCAGTTCCGCATTGAATGCAATTATTTTAACCTGCTCGGCTATTGAATTTATTATTGTCACTACTTCCCAGATCGCTTTTATGTCTTCATTCAGCGTACGGATAAATTCAATAGTGTTTTCATTTGCTTTCTTTACCGATTCCGATGAAGCAATGTGTTCTTCAATTGTATTATTTCCCTCTTTTACGAAGTCCTGTGTTCTCATTGATTTTTCCAGAACATCCATTGCAAGATTTCCGATGGATTTGCTTAATCTGTCTGAATCTTCCATTGTGGAAGTAATTTCCGCAACAGATGCAGCCTGCTGGTTTGAAACGGAGGAACTCTGTTCTCCTACTGATGAGAGGGAAATTGCTGAACCTGAAAGCTGGTCAACTACTGTTCTTATTTTATTTACGAATTCGTTGAATCTTTTGAGGATAAGGTTTACATATACCGCCATTTCACCAAGCTCATCAAAATTTATCAGATATATTTCTTCCGAGAGGGAACTGTCTTTGGATGCAAGTCCTTTTAACTCGCGCATAAGTGAATTTATCTGGAATTTGTATTCCAGTTTTGAAAGAAAAATCGGAATGGTGCCTGTTAGGAAAATAGCTGTTCCGAACGGAATGATCATGAGAAGATACTCTCCAAGAGACTGAACAGCAGTGCTCTGTGAAAAATAATATGCAATGTAGGAAAAATTCACCACTATATATGATGATGACGCTGCAGCTGCGATGGTGTCCTTGTACCGTGAAAACTTATCATTTTCTCCTTCACGGATATCGGTAATTTTAAGACTCTGTTTCGCTTCTTTAAGGATAAGGTTAATGGAAAATGCGGCATATACGGCACTCAGCAGACCGGTCACAACTTTAAGTGTAAGACCGAATATAAACGGAATGCCGCTGTCAGGATGTCCTCCTTTTATGATGTAATAAACGGTTGTTCCAAGCGCCCATGAGATAATTTCAAAATTAATAATCATCCATGGTATGCGGATTGCAACAATCCGTGCCTTATCATAGTTATTGCCGGATTTAATAAACTGAAAAAGCGGCTTGAGATAGCGGATTACTCTGTAGCAGATAATTGAAGTGAATATTGCAGTCAGAACCATAACCGAAGGCTTGAATGAAAGTGTAATCCGTGCAGTAAGCGGAATTCCTTCAGAATCAAACTTGTTATTAAAAAAGGAATTTATATATTCACTGAAAATGAGAAATAAAAATAAATTCAGATAAACCGCGGCTGAAATTTTAATTATCAGATTTTTGCTTTTCCTTTGTCTGTTCATTTCCGTCTCCATGATGCATTTAATAGCTGGTTTATTTAAAATCAAGTTTTACTGAACCGTCCCATGTTTCGGGCGGATTTTTTGAAAATCTGCTGCAACGGTCAATATATATTTTTGTGACATGGTCTTCAGGCTGTATTGAAAGAGTTTCCATGAAAAAATTCAAAGCAAGATTCCAGTTGCCAAGACGGAACATTTTAACACCCTTATTGTATGATGTCATGAATTTTTCAGAAAAATAATTTTCAGGTTCCACTGAAAAAACGGTGGTAGCGGTTGTCCGTCCCTTTACTTTTATGGTGTCAATCTCCCTGTATTGTACCGGAAGACTGTATCCTGCGGCAGTCCTCTTTACCTCTTCTGAAATAAGTATGTCGGTGTCATAATACTTATTCAGCGACTCAAGCCTTGCAGCAAGATTAATATTGTCACCGATTCCGGTGTAATCAAAACTGTCGCGTGATCCAATGTTTCCGATTATGACGTCTCCTTCATGAATGCCGATTCCGATTCTGTAGCGGATAACTGACCGTTCCGGATTCGAATTATCAATATTTTTAAGATGATTCAGAACCTCGATTGATGCAAGCAGACATCTCTCAATATTGTTTTCGAACCCTTCCGGAGCGCCGAACATCGCAAATACGGCATCATTGATGTATTTGTTTATGGTTCCACCATGATTTTTAATTGAGGTGGAAAATATTGAAAAATGATTGTTCAGAAAATAGACAGTATCCTCAGCTGAATTGTTCTGTTCAATTTCATTAAAATTACGTATATGTGAAAAAAGGACGGTAATATTCCGCTTTTCACCCACCATCAGTTCCTTATCCGTTTTTTTCCTCATCAGATCGTCAATTATTTTTTCAGGAATGAATTTTGAAAATGAATAACGGATGTCGCCGGCATATACTACTTCCTCATGGTAATTCCAGACCTGCTTCAGCATTTTGTCAAATGCAGATATGACATAAAGAAGGTAGGTATATTCATCAGCTGTTTTAAAACAGTGTCCTATGTATAGAATAATGTATTTCCCGTTATAGAAAAAAGAAAAAATGTTTTCACCTTCTATTCCGGAATTGCAATCCCCGTCATCGCAAATGAAAAAAGAAAATCTTCTTCTGTAGAAATCCTTGTCCGGCATGCTGTTTAAATTATTCTGTTCAATAAAATGGGATTTAACTTCATTAAATATCCTTTCTCTTTCCTCTGTTGTGATCTTATCAGTCGATTTTTCATAATACATGAAATCATTACGCGTATCAAGAAGTATTGATCCCGCTTTTACGTGAAAATATCTGTTTAGAAATATGAAAAAATTCTCTATCAGACTGTCGGGGGAATCAACGGAACTCAGAAGATTGAATATTCTGCTGTTGAAAGTGTCTTTCAGCATGAGATCACAGTATATTGAATCCATGTCAGTCAGGATTTTATTCCGGTCCGGAATTTCCCTGCCTGCATCAGGCGGTTTTACAGAAGAGCTTTCAAGAATGTCAAGACAAAGCGCACAAAGTTTTTCAATACCGATATCCTTCTTATTGTAAAACACATCGGCATGTGAGTTCTGGGAGTAAAAAAAGTTTTTAGGTGAAACCACTGATGAATAGATGATAATCCGCGTTTTTTTCAGTATTGCAGTCTGTTTAAGGTATTTTGCAATATCAAAAGCTGAAAAACAGTCTATAACTGTATCGGCAATGACAAGTTCCGGCAGGTATTTATGCAGAATCTGAATTCCTTCAACCGATGAGACAGAATGATGGACGTCAATATCCCTGTCAGTGAAAAAATTTTTAATATCTTCAAACAGACATTCTGATTTATCGATAATTAATATTGATTTTTTCACCAAATCAGATTCTCCCGTTTTTTTTCTGAAATTCAAATTCATTTTTTGTTGTATATACTCTGAAATTTTCAGAATTAACATCAGGCAATTCTACGGCTTCGTCCTTCAGGTTTTCCAATTCTTCCTTCATCTGGTGCGAAAATAAAATTGCAGCAGTGTTCTTTGTCAGACCCTCAAGTTCTTCTGCAATGCCCGAGATTTTACCTACAATTGTATATGCCGTTTTTTCATCAGAACCGATATTGCCGACTATGCTTTCACCGTAATGAATGCCGATACCGATTTCAAATCCTGTTTCAGGAAGTTTTATTCCGCCTGTGTTCAGCAGACGCTGCATTGAAATCATTTCGGACGCCGCCATTAATGCATTGTCAGCGGTATTCCCGGGATTTTCATTAATGCCGAATACTGCAACTATTGCATCTCCTATGAATTTATCAATGGTGCCGCTGTATTTTTTAATGCATTTTACCATTTCATCAAAGTAAATGTTCAGAAAATTAATTACGGTATCAGCATCATTTTCCTCCGTAATTGTGGTAAAGGACCGTATGTCCGAAAAAAGAACGGCGATTTTTTTCCGTTCGTTTTTCCGGCGGTTAGATCCGGCTGAAATAAGTTCATCGATTATTTCAACAGGAACGAATTTGGAAAAAAGATTTTTGATCTCCCTGCGGTTTTTTTCCGCAAAATAAATTTTATTGACGGTATCGATTATAATGCCTGATTTTTCAGCGAAAAATTTCAGATTATCTGTAATTTTTTTATTTGAAAAATAATTATTTGAAAAATTACCGATATGAATTGTTGCAACCGGTAGTTCCCTGAAGTTTTTCACCGGAAGATAGAAATAGGAATTAATGAGATTTTTTTCAAATTTTGTTTTTTTTGAAAAGCTGCCTTCAATCTTATCAGAAAAAATTTTCTCAATTGAATTTATGTCTACATGGCTGAAATTTGAAAAGTGATCATGCTGGCAGAATTTGAAAAAATCCCGAAAGGTGTTTTTATCGTTTATGTTAAAGGTTTTAATATATGCTCTTGAAATTTCACAAAAATTTACGATAATTACGGAAATATCGCAGTTGCAGACGAGAGGTAAAAGCTCCATTATGCGGAATATTGAATTATCTATATCGGCGGGATTCATAAGAAGATGCAGCAGCCTGTCATTGATTATAATCCGGTTGTAACCGGCTGATGAACCTGATGTTATTATTTTATCTGTTCCCGTTTTATCAGAAGTTGAGGTTTCTGAACTCAGTATTTTCCCCAGATAGCTTCCGTTCAGATCGTTTTTAGTGCAGTATGCATCTGCGGAGTAAAGTCCTGATTTCATTTCTGCAATAGTGCTGAATGATTCCGAGTAGAGAATTATTTTAATCTGTTTTCCGGGCAAAACTTTTCTGATTTGTTTTGCAAGATGATATGCTTCCTTTACCGTATTTATATTTATCGCGACAAGGCGGCAATCAGTTTCAATAAAATGAAATAAACGTCTGTCATCAGGAAGCATGGATTCAACTTCAAAGGAGTCAAGCTTCTCTGCTTTCCCGGACATTTTTTCTGTATCAATAAAAAGAATTTTATTCATCATTATCACTGTTCAAAAGATTTGATGCCGTTTCAACAAGAACATCCCGGTTGAAATAAGACTTGTTGAAAATATGGGTTACGCCAAGATTACGGAATCTTGAATCAGATGCCTCTTCATTCGAAGATGCCAGTACAATTACCGGAGTGATTCTGTAATCGTTTTCCTTGCGGAGGTTTTCAATAAACGTAATTCCGTCCATTTGAGGCATTTTTGAATCCGTAATTATCAGATCATAATGTTTATCTCTTATTTTGGAAAGCGCATCAATTCCGTTATAGGCTTCATCAATGTTGACGTTCAGGTTTACGATGATATTCTTTTCAATACGCCGGTTGAGTTCGCTGTCGTCAACAATAAGTATGTTTTTATAGCGTAAGTTTGCGGAAGAAAATTTTTCACGGAATTCAATGTTTCTGATGGCTTTAAGTTTGTGAGTTATTTCAGGAATATGCAGAATATTGACAATGTTGTACTCTTCATCAAAGACGATACCCTGCAGACTTTTTATTTTTTCCACATTTTTAGGCATTGGTTTATAAATCACTGAAGAGTGATAAAGGATTTCATCGACGATAATTCCGATTTTGTCTCCGAGTTCATTAACAATTATCACATGCATTTTATCTGTTGATCCGGAACCTGAACCTTTCAGGATTCCGGAGAGCGGGAAAATCGGAATAATGTCATTCCTCACTTTTACAGCATGTTTCGTAAGAAGATCAATGATTTCCGTCGCGTTGACATATATTATTTCATCAATGAAAGTTGAAGGTATGAGGAATTTTTCACCGGCAGATCTGATAAAGAATCCGTTTACGGTTGTCAGCGATTTCGGCACAGTTACAGTTACTTCCAATCCTTCCGGTTCGGTATTCCTAAGGCTGATTTTACCTTTCACCTGCTGCACACCTTCATATGCGTTATAAAGGCCCTGTCCGCTGCCGGAATTAAATCCGTCGGCAGTGCCTGCGGTAATTCCCTGCATAAAAAGATATTTAATGAGTTCATCATCGGTCATTGCTGAAATTTCATCCGATTCATACGGGAAAATTTTCATGCAGAGCCTTTTGAATCTGATGAAATCAATACCGCATCCGTCATCCCTGACAGTAATTATTATTTTGCCTCCGGTTTCACTGTAGCTGATTTCAACTGTTCCCTTTTCGGGTTTGTTTTTTCTTTTTCTTTCCTGCGGAGGTTCTATTCCATGTGTTACCGAGTTTATGATTATTGCTTCAAGAGGTCCTATAAGTTTCTGAAGAATGAATTTATCTATTGACGGTGAGGTTCCGGAAATTTTCAGAACGGCGTCTTTTTTATTTTTTTGTGTTTCAGCATTAAATAAATTCTGAAGTTCCGGATTGATTAAAGCTGCCGGAATCATCCTGAAACCCAGAATATCCTGCTGCAGCGTGAAAGTATCTCTTTCAGACTGTGACAGTTTGTTTGAAAGGCTGTTTCTTAAATCCTTAAGTGCGGCTATATTTACCGCCAGTTCCTTTTTTATCTGTGTATTGAGTTTTTTATCGCCGGATAATTCATCAATTTTTTCAGAAAGTTCTGAAAGGCCTGTTTCGGTTTTAAGTATATCGTCAACTTTGTATTTCAGCTGATACTGGTTCAGTACAATGTCATTGAGTTTATTAATTGCATTATCTATTTTCTGAAGAGTTATTTCGACTTTCTTGCGGCTGTCAATTCCTGATGAATGCATCAGATAATCGGTTTTTGTTTTCCCCTGCAGAATGTCTTTCTGATAAATTTCCGTAATGTCAATGGGTGTGCCGGAGTTTATGCTTTTGTACGCGTCCAGTATGTTTTCAACTGATAATGAATTTGCCTCTGAATCAGCCTGGTCAGTAATTGTCCGGTAATAACTGATTGAGAGATTGAATAATTTCACAGCTTCATTTTTTGGACTGATTTTATTCTCAATCAGATCTTCGATTACAGGAATGAGACCGTTTGAAATGCGGCTGATTGCCTTATAGCCGTTCATGTCGGCAGTACCGCCGATTATTTTTATAAGATTGAGTGCTTCCTTAAGGCTGGTAAAGTCATCAGGTTTGCTTCTGATGCTGTTGAAACATTTTTCAAGTCTGCCGACGTTTACCGATATTTCATCATGATATGTTTTTTTGCTTTTCATTTTTTTTCTTCCGGTAGTTTCTTTCTGAAATAGAAAGTGTTTTTATATTCTTCAAGATTCAGCTCCGGATTGGAGATAAAAGGTGTATCTGAACTTGAAACAATAAGGAATCCGCCGGGTTGGAGAAGAGATGTTATTTTTTCGACGACAATATTCTTGGTTTCAAAATCCATATATGTCAGGATATTTCTTAGAAAAATTATTTCAGGCTGAAACCTGATTTCTGAATAGCTGCCCCGGAGCAGATTGAAATTAAATGTCTCAATTTTCGACATTGTGCCGGTGTTGAAAACAAGCCGCTTATCCTTAATTTCAGTATTTGATTTTATCAGATTGTGATAATTGCTGCCGTCCTCTTTCATCAGTGATGCGTCAAAAGAATTTTTGGAAATTGCATCAAGTGCGATCTGGTCAATATCAGAGGCGTAAACTCTGCAATCCGGAAGATTAAGTCTGCTTCTGCATGAATTCCAGAGAAGAACCAGTGATATTGCTTCCGCTCCGATAGAAGATGCCGCACTCCACATTATGAATTTTTTAAAGAATGATTTTTCAGCGATTTTCGGAAGTATCACCTCTTCAAGCAGATTAAAATATTTGTATTCCCTGAAAAAATATGTTTCATTAATCGTGATGCTGTTTATAAGACAGTGGAATTCACATTTATCCGTATCGATTAATCGCAGATAGGAATCGAGTGTAAGGTTTTTTCCCTTTAAATAATCGGAAATATAACGTCTTACTGATTTTTCAGAAGTATCCTGTATGCGCATGCCTGTGCGGAGATCAATGAATTTTTTTACTTCAGCCAGTTCTTCTTCTGAAATCATCCCATGCCGCCTTTTGCTGAAAAATTTGATATAAGAAAACCGGCAACTTCCTGGTATGGAATGATAACCGAGGCGGCTCCCAGATTTGCCGCTTCCTTTGGCATTCCGTAAACGACACTGCTGGTTTCATCCTGAACAATCGTAAATCCGCCTTTATTGAAAATGTCAAGACAGCCTTTGGCTCCGTCTCTTCCCATGCCTGTAAGCAGAACAGCAGTAACGTTTTTTCCGAAAACTTCAGCAGCAGTGGAGAAAAGAACATCAACGGCAGGTTTCTGGTTATTGACGCGTGGTCCGTCTTCAAGAACGAGATGACGCCCGACAGCCTTCATCTGAACACCCTGCGGAGCAATTATCACTTCTCCGGGAGAAGGGAAGTCTTTGCTGTCCGCAATTCTGATTTTTAATTCCGATGATGAATTCAGCCAGTCCGCAAATCCCTGTTCAAAACCCTGTTCAAAATGCTGAACAAGCGCAATACCTACCGGGAAATTCCCCGGGAGACGGCTGAATATGTACTGAAGAGCCTGCGGTCCTCCGGTTGATGCACCGAAGACAATAAGTCTGACTGAATCTTCTGAAAGAGCCTTGTATTTCATAACTTTATTTTTAAATGAACTGAGCTGAATTTTATTTACTGATAATTCGGAATGTTTTGAGATAGTTCTGTTTAATTCATCTTTGAATGACTGATTATGCAGCTGTTCGAAATCAGGCTTCGGCAGAATGAGAACAAGATTGAATTCGGAAAGATCGGCTCTGTCTTTATCTGAAATTTCATCGGAAAATATTATTACAGGCACCGGATGTGTATTCATAATCATTTTTGAAATTTCGATTTCGTTGATCATCGAGATGTTATGTCCGGTGATGACGAGATCAATGCTTTCACTGTTTAAGGTCTGCAGGACGTCTTCTCCGTTTGCAGTAAGCTTAACAACCTTAAATTCGTTTCCCGATTCGATTAACTCTTTAAGGTAGCCTTTCATAATTGCACTGTTTTCAGCAATTATTACATTTTTCACATAATCCTCTCTTTTTTGAGTAATGCATTGAAAAACAGATTTTCAATATCGGTATAATACTGTATTTTTCCTTCCTCCGAAAATCTGCAGCCTAACAGTCCGTATTGGTGATAAAATTTCCTGAATATGAGCGGAAAAAGTTTAAGCGAAAAAATATCTATTTTTTTTATTTCAGACTGACTTGACAGTGAAAATGAAATATATTTTCTGTCGCAGCTTTCTGAAGTAACCTTTATAATTTCCGTAATAATTTCCCTGTTTTTCCCGGAAAAAACGGAAATGTCGGCTATTACGGATAGTTTGGCCGCTGATCCGTCTTTAACCGGAAAAATATTTCTTAAAAATAAATCCAGGTCTATGGAAATCAGTTTTTTATCTCCGTAATTAATTATCTCATTAATATACGGATTGTCACTGTCCAAACTGCTGCTCTCAATGTTTGAAACAGAGCCTGTAATCTGATTTCTGTTCAAAAGAAAATCAAATTCAGAGTAGTGAATTATCAGGAAATTGCAGTTATTCAATGTCATTTACTATCCGTTCCAGCACCGTTTTTATATTAATAACGAATACTTCACTGTTATCCAGTGTGATTGATGATTCGAAAAAATCCATACCGTCCTGCTTTGACGTTATGGGATGGATGCTGTTTTCAGGAACATTGACAATTTTATTTATGGAACTTATCAGAAACGCAAGATTGTCTATGTTATTTCTTAAAACGAGAAACGTGGAGGCTTTAAGCTCTTCATCGTGAAATAAAATTTTAAGATCAACTACCGTATAGGGATCTCCATGTCTGTTGATGAGTCCCCGCACATACGGAGGTGAGAAAGGCAGATAAAAAACCGGGTATCCAAGTATGATTTCCTGAACGAATGATCCGTTCATGGCATAGAGTTTGTCATCCATGTTGAAAAGAATATATTTAATTTTCTTCTCTTCCGATGCGGCCGGCTTGTCATCAGACTGAATGTTTTCCAGCTGCGACAGAATTTCGTCATTGGTCATGGCAGTATCTTCATTTTTACTCATCTGCATCAGTCCTGCCGGAAATACCGGAATCGTATGAAGAACTTTCAGAGTTTTCCTTTTCTGTCAGTTTGTAGAGATCAAGAAGCGTAGTTAAATTTATAACAAGGTCCTGAAGAGTGTCTGCAACTTTGGTGGTTTCCTTTGTAGAGATGGCCGCGTTATCCACTCCTTCTGAAATCTGTCTCAAGGCAAGAAGTATCTGTTCAAAAGACGAGACCTGCTGCTTAATGCTGATGGAAATCTGTTTTGTCGAGTCAGTTGATGCTTCGGCGCTCTCGCGTATGTCTCCGAACATGGAATTAATTCGGTTGGAAAGTTCATTTCCTTCTGAAATTTTTTCCGTTCCGTTTTCCGAAGTAAGAAGAAGTCTGTCGGAGGATTTCTGTATTTCAGTAATCCGTTTATTGATTTCCGCAGTCGAGTTCACTGTGCTGTCCGCGAGCCGCCGTATTTCAGTCGCAACGATCTGGAAGTTTTTTCCTGCTTCGCCTGCGGCAGAAGCTTCCAGTTCCGCGTTGAACGCAATTATTTTAGTCTGGTCAGCAATGCCGTTTATTATTTTTACAATTTCCCAGATGTTGTTGATTTTTTCGTTCAGAAACATTATTCCGTCAATTGTTGTTTTGTTTGCCTCGTTTATTTCATTCATCTTTCCGATGCTGTCCCGTACAAGATCAAAACCCTGTTCAACAACCTTCCGTGAATTTTCGGTTGTTCTGGTAACTTCAATTATCTTGTTATCAATTACCTTTGCAAGCTGATCCGAATCTTCCATTGTACTCACAATTTCCTTAACGGCAGCGGCCTGCTGGTTTGCGGTAGCTGACGTCTCCTGTGATGATGAGGATAATGACTGAATCATGGTATTGATTTTTTCCGTAGATTTACGGGTTGTAAGCAGAACACCGGAAATGTTTTCAATGAGGGTATTGAAATTTGCGGCCAGAACGCCTACTTCATCGTCGGTTTCGACTTCAACATGAGCACGGAAATCCTTGCCGCTGATTATATTCCTGATAGTGTCGATGGTCGATTTTACGGGACCTGTAACGACGCTTGAAATTATGTAGCTTAAAAATGTAAACAGTATGATTCCGATAACCAGAAATGCAGCCATCAGTATGACGATTTTATTGGCATTGCTCGTCAGCTCCTCGGTATATGTTGTTCCGCATACATACCAGTCCAGTGATTCAATATGTTTTAGATACATGATTTTTGATTTTTCTCTGGTCTCTCCGGGGTTTTTCCATGTATAATTAATACGGCCCGTTTTCTCGTTTATTATTCTGCTGTAAAGGGAAGTCATGAGCGGATCCTGATCTTTGATCAGATTTGTTCCCTGCAGCTTCGGATGTATGATGAACTCTCCTTTGCCGTCTACGACAAACATGTATCCCGTTCTGCCGATTTTAATATCGAGCAGTTTTTTTTCGAAATCTTTTGAGTTGATCAGATCAGTGAATTCGCTTTTATATGTTGAAACCCAGATGATCATATCCATTGGTTTGAAATAACGCATATATCCGGCTTTTTCACGTTCAGTGTCTTCACCTTTATTTGCCCAGGAATATTCAAGATAACCGTTTTTCATTTCCGTAGCTTTTTTCATGAAGTCATACTGTATGGCATTTACACCTTCCGATTTGGGGTGTATCATCAGCAGTCCGTCAGACCTTACACCGGCAACGTAACCTGTTTCACCGACAGGCTGTGAAAGTATGATTTCGCGGATTCTTTTATATGCTTCAGCCCGCGGATAACGGTAATATATTTTTTCAATGATATCATAATCCTTTTCCGCCACTGCGCGCAGATAGTTTTTAATGCTGCTGTTAAGAGTCAGCTCCAGCATTTCGGCGGAGTTGACGACGATGGTCTGAGCGCTTTCCATCTGCTGTTCCTTGAAAAGCCCTGCAGCGTAAATGCCGATTATTATAATCATTATGATAATCTGGAATGAGAATAGAATACTGTACGAAAAAATTAATTTGTGTTTGATTTTGAGATTGTTTAATATTTTCATTGGCAGTCCCTTTTATCTTATATGATTTATATAATGGAATTATGGATAGTTCAAGAAAAAAACAAAGTATATCATTATTCAATTTTCTTTGTGATATACTATTTATTATTATAGTGTTTAGCGACTTAATGCTGATTATAATTTAAAAAAGCGAAATGTTAAAAGGAATTATGAAAAGAAAAAAATTACCGGAATCTGCAAGTAAAATTGCAATATTGATTCTATTATCAGTGAGTGTATGTATGTGTTCGCAAAAGAAAAAAAATTTTACAGAATTGAACTGGAAACAGACTGTTTCAGATTTGGATAGGTCATCCCTCTATGAAGTGAATTTTAAAGATGGAATTTATTTCAATCCATGGCTGCAGAGCGATACTGAATTGATTGATGCCCTTTCCTGGAACATGTCCGCCAAAATGGAATATAATGAGAATGAAATTTCATTTCTTCCTGAAGTTATTCCGGACTCATTATCCCGAGTTAAAAATGAAAAATCAGATTTCATGCTCTGGATTGGTCATCAGTCATATTTAATCCAGCTTTCCGGTGAGCTTTTTCTTCTTGATCCTGTACTGACAAAGAGAGCTCTGGTCCCTGCACGGAAAACACCTCCTGCTTTGACCATTTCGGAGATAAACAGTCTTAACCGTGAGGTAACAGTATTAATTACTCATAATCATTATGATCATCTTGATTCAGAAACTATACGTAAACTTAGAATAAAAAAAATAATTGTTCCGATGGGACTTGGGGATTATGTAAAAAAATTAAATGATACTCAAATAATTGAAATGAACTGGTGGTCTGAAAATTTTTCAGATAAGGGCGCCTCTGTAATTTCTCTTCCCGCTCAGCATTGGTCGAACAGATTCGGATTTGCTAAAGATTCAAGTCTCTGGTGCAGTTATCTGCTTTCGTCTGCCGGGACTGTAATATATCTGGGAGGAGATTCAGGCTACTTTCACGGCTTTAGAGAAATCGGCAGAAAATATAAAATAAATTATGCTGTCATGTCGGCAGGTGCATATCATCCCCGATGGTTCATGCATTATTCCCATTTGAACATTGAAGAATCTCTTCTTGCTTTTAAAGATATGAAAGCGGAAAAATACATATTAGGACACTGGGGTACTTTTAAACTTGGAGATGAACCTGCCGGATATCCGGCTGTTGATCTTAAAAAATTGATTGATGAACGAAAACTTCCTGCTGAAAAATATAAAATTCCTGATATTGGTGAAATGATTTTATTGGAAAAATAGAATCATACAGTTGACGATTTGAATGTAATTAGTTAAATTAATAACAGAGTTCGGAAAAAGGCACAGGGTGATAGACGGAACGTAATCTGTAGTAACAGAGTTCTTGACAGGTAATCTGCCATACCCGCAAAGCTGAAGAGAAAACCGGACTTATGACATATAACTTTTAGTGGCGAGGTGTTAATGTCTGACCTAACTGTTTGTATGTGAAGGGGATATTGAATTTCAGTATCCCCTTCCTGTATTAATCAGGCTAACTTTTTTTTCTGTCGATAAAAATATAAGGCAGATAGACGATCATGAAAAATATGAAAACCAGCACAGAAAGAACGGTAAGATAATACGGCCACGGACCGAAAAAATCCATCAGTGAGGCTGTATCAGGTTTTTTGCACAGATAAAGGTAGTTAGAATTTAAAAAATAGTTCAATATCGAAATTACAGCGGCATAAATAAATGTGGCAGTTACAGCCTTCAAATATGATTTCAGCGTAGGCCTCATTTTTTCAATAAAGGTCATGTAACATACTGCGATGATTATCATTCCGTGTGAAACAAAAAACTGAAAGTATCTGAAATGCGGAAATTCAAATCTGTTGTCAGGAGTAAGTAGAGCCTGAGAAGCCGCAGCCAGCCCCCAGAAATAAATGATTTCATAGATAAAATAATTTTTACGGACCAGCATTACAGCGCTGAAAATTATGGAAAGGCCGCATAATTCAAGAGGAAGGTCTCTCTGCAGGTTCAGATCCCCGTTGTACCATCTCCAGTGCCTGAGCATTATTTCCTGAAATATGAGAATAAATGCAAAGGAGTATCTGAGAATGCCGGCATAAACCGGTTTGTTTTTTCTGCCAGAAAAATAAAGCAGAATGCATATTCCTATTATAATTACAAGTGCTGCAAAATGTGAAAAAGAAAACGGTATGAATTCATCAGTGACGGTATAAGAATAAAAAAATTTCATGCAACCTCCGCGAAAATCCGAATAGAATTTAATTTTGCCGAAATTAACATATGCCGGAAATAAAATAAAGAAGAATTTAAAATAATGAAAAAGAGTACAATTTGGAATAATAACTGTTTCTTTTTAATAGTTCCGAATGTGTTCCGGATTCTATGATTTTCCCTTTTTTCATTACAAACAACCTGTGCGCATGGCGGACAGTTGAAAGCCGGTGTGCAATTATGATGGTTGTACGGTTTTTGCTGAGTGTTTTCATGGATTGCTGGATAAGTTTTTCAGACTCGGTATCAAGTGAAGATGTTGCTTCATCAAATATAAGAATGGGCGGATTTTTAAGAAACACCCTCGCTATTGAAATCCGCTGTTTCTGCCCGCCTGAAAGTTTGACTCCGCGCTCACCGACCGGAGTATCCAGGCCGTCCGGCAGAGATTTAATAAAACTTTCAATATTCGCGAGTCTAACGGCTTTTTGAACCTGTTCATCGGTAGCATTAGGATTTCCATACAGAATATTTTCCTTGATGGTGGAATCGAACAAAAAAACATTCTGCTGTACTATCCCTATGTTATCACGGAGAAATTTCTGTTTTAAGCCCGAAATGTCATGCCCGTCTATTTGTATCGTTCCTTTCAGAGGTTCGTAGAATCTGGGAATCAGTGAAACAACAGTGCTTTTCCCTGCGCCTGATTCTCCGACAAACGCAATTGTTTTCCCTGCTTCAATATCAAATGAAATGTTATCCAGTACGTTTCCATGAGATGATTCATATTTGAATGAAACATGATTAAATGATACCAGTCCTTTTACAGGTGAAAAAACATATGCATTTTTTCTGTCGGTAATGTCAGGTTCAATATCCATAATTTCGATGAAGCGTTCGAATGATGCGGTACCTTCGTAATACTGTTCAATAAAATTAATGAGTCTGTCAATCGGAGGAAGTATTACTGCAACATAGAGCAGAAATGAAAGCAGGTCTGCCGTATCTATTCTGCCGTTATAAATGAAATATACTCCTGCGGCAATGATAGTAAGGTAATAGAAATTACGAAGAAGATCCATTACTGAAAAAAACATGCCCATTAAATTGAAAACATCTTCCTTCGATTTTTTAAGATTGTCATTTGTTTCCTGGAATTTCGTGATTTCAAGTTCCTCATTGGTATAGGCTTTAACTTCACGGATACCCATTACTGAATTTTCAACTGTTGCGTTAATGTCAGCTATTTTGCGTCTGACGGTTCTGAATGTATCTTTAATTTTTGATCCTATGAAGGATCCCCAGAATATCATTGCAGGCAGTGGAATAAGTGCGATTGCCGCAAGCTGACTGTTGAATCTGAACATGAAGAAAAATGCTCCGGTCAGAATTACGGTTGAAATGATCAGATCCTCCGGAGCATGGTGCGCCACTTCAGTAATCATGTTCAGGTCATGTGAAATTCTTGACATTAAATGACCGGTTTTGGTGCTGTCGAAATAGCTGAATGATAGTTTTTGAATATGACGGAACAGATCATTTCTCATATCATATTCCATACGGGTTCCGAGAATATGACCCCACTTAATCCGTATGAAAGATAGAAAGGCTGTTATGACATAAATTAATGCAATAAGAGAAAGGAAGACGATTATCATTCTGATGTCTTTCCGGGGAATGTGTGTTTTCAGAAGTATTCTGGTTAAGTATGGAAAAAATATTGTAGCAATTGAAGCTGTAACCGCAATTGACATATCCATGAAAAAAAGCTTTTTATGCGGTCCGTAATATTTAATAAATCGTTTCAGCATCATAATCTCAAATGAGTCAGTTTTTCCTGCTGTCCGGTAAAAGGCAGACTTTACTCAAAGGAATGATTTTATGCGGTGTTTATTGTCTAAAACTAAAAAACCTGTTCTATGCGCAACAGGTTTTTCAGCATCATAAAAATGCCGTAATATCGGAATTGAATTTATGTAAATATACATAAATTCTGCGTATTAAAGAATTTTGATTAAAATAACCAGCAAAATCAAAACAACCAGCAGTGTGATTAGTAATCCCATTTTTTACCTCGGATAATTATAAAATTCTTAAAAGTACAATTAAAAGTATTAATACTACAAGCAGTGCAATTAATAAATCCATATAAATCTCCTATTAATGCATAATTTATGAAATAGATCATATAATTGTGTAAATATAAAGACAAATTAAAAAATCGTCAATATAAATTATACCCTGAACAGAATTTTTTCATGTCTGAACAGATAAACTGCTGTAAATGAAACGGCAGCGATGTAAAAAGACGCCTGTACGAAAGTGATTATTACCCATTCGGTGTTAATGATATTCATTGAAAACTGTTTAATCAGTACTGAGATGTTGTACAAAGGAATAAATCGGTAAAAATCGGGTACATCATACGGATTTACTATCATTGTGCCATATCCTATTGCTGAGTTTATAAGAAGTACCGGTAAATAGTAAATCTGCGCCTCTTTTATGGATTTGGCAAAAATACCGATTGTCAGCTCAACAGTTGATGCAATGATTACAAGAAAAAGTGCAGAAAGAATGATTAATAAAATTGAAGTCGCTGAAAGTGCAAATTCAAGGGTATCCGGGCTGAAGAATTCGGGTGTGAGTTTGTATGAAATGAATACTCCGGTCATGAATGACAGAACTCCGATGACTCCAGTAACTGAAACGGCGATAATTTTCCCGGCAACAAAACAGGAATAGTTTACAGGATTGGATATCAGCGGTTCAAGCGTAAATCTTTCCTTTTCTCCGGATGACAGATCGGCTGCCGTTGCCATAGGTGTCGAAGCACTGAAGAGAAAAAGCAGGGTAGGAAGCATTATGGACAGCATAATGAAACCGGCTGCAAGCGACTCATTGTAAACGGAACTTTTGATGATTTTTACTTTTGAATCTGCCGGAAGACCGCCGGAATAGATGTTCTGCAGAATGGTCTGAATAAATTCCGCTGTGATTATGCTTCGGGTATTTGTGTTGTCATATTTTATGAAATATGTTCCGTCTTCAAAGGCGAGTATGGCGTCAAGGTTGCCGTTTTTAAGCGAATCAGATGAATCCGGAAGGGAAATTACCGTTATTTTTTCGTTTGCATTCAGAATTTCCATGATATCAGAACTGATTTTCTCACAGCTTATCCGGTATTCTCGCTGCCTGTTTCTGTCAGCTTTTGAGTTTGTGTTCATGAAGAAGAAAATCATGGGAAAAAGTATCAGCGGAATTATAACTGAAAGAATTACTGTTCTTCTGTCGCGGAATATTTCCTTCAATTCCTTTAAAAAAATTATTTTAATCAGATTCATTTTTTCTCTACTTGCTAATATATTTCAGTAAAATTTTTTCAAGACGGCTGCTGCGTCCCGTATTTTTAATCATATTGTCATATACCGCGGAACCTTCCTTCAGTATGATGATTCTGTCCGCGAGTTTTGTAATTTCATCCATTCGGTGCGTTGAAAAAATTATGGTTTTGCCTTCCTGTCTGCATCTCCGTATGAAATCATGCATGATAAGAGAGGATGTTATGTCAAGGCCGGTTGTAGGCTCGTCAAGCAGAATGATTTCAGGATCATGAATGAACGCTCTTGCGATTGCCGTTTTCTGCTTCATTCCGAAGGAAAATTCACCGCATCTTCTGTTAAGATATTTATGCATGTTGAAGATGCCGGAAAAATAATCAAGTCTTGATTTGAATATTTCAGCAGGAATGCGGTTCAGATCGGCAAAATATTTAATATTTTCATATGCTGTGAGTCTTGCATAAAGTCCGGTTTCGGCACCCATCAGCATTCCGCAAATCTTTTTTGCACCATGTTTTTCTTTTACAGTATGATACCCGTTTATGTAACAGTTTCCAGTTGTCGGTTCGAGAAGACAGGATATGATTTTTATCAGGGTTGATTTTCCTGCACCGTTTTCTCCGAAAATAACCGTTATTTCTCCGGGATTAATTGACAGATCAATCCGGTCTAAAGCCGGTAAAGAAGAACCGGTATATTGTTTTGTAAGTTTTTCAAGTAAGATCATATTTTCCGTAAAATGAATTCTGTGTTAATTTAGTACCATTTATTAGTTTTTGATTTATCTTTCAATAAATATTTGACACATTAATGATTAAATGAAGAATTATCTATCAAATCGGGGAAATGAGGAAAAATTATGGAATGTCCGTGCGGCGGAACAGTAATTGAGGGTAAAAGCTGCTATCGTGTAAGCGAGGATCATTTTTCATTTATACTTGAGGATATCCCTGCATTTCAATGCCAGCGATGCGGAAAGGTTCTTTTCAGTGATGAGGTTGTGGATAAAATACACAAACTTGTTAAAAAGATAAAATTTGATTCAAATGAGATAGTCTCCGGCAGACCGACAGTCAATTTATATGAATATAAATAATTCCGGTCATCTGCAGTATTAATTGTCTGAAAATATGAGGTAAATATGAGAGTAAGATTCGCACCAAGTCCGACAGGATTTCTGCACATAGGAAATGCCCGGACTGCAATTATAAATCATCTGATTGCAAAAAAATATAATGCTGATTTAATCCTCCGTATTGAAGATACGGATATGGAAAGAAGCACCAAAGAATCTGAAAAATCGATTCTCGAAGATCTTAAATGGCTGGGAATAGAATGGACTGAAGGGCCGGATAAGGACGGAGGCTGCGGACCATACAGACAGTCTGAGCGTTTTGACATCTATAAAAAATACAGCGACCGGCTGGTTAAAGAGGGTAAGGCATATTACTGCTATTGTTCAGCTGAGGAGCTTGATGAAATGAGAGCTGAAGCTCTTGAAACCGGAAGAACGTCAACATATAACGGGAAATGCCGCAGTCTTTCCGCTGAAGAAAAACAGAAATTTACTGACGAAGGAAGAAAACCGACAATCCGTTTCCGCGTTGAGGAAAATCATGAGATAAAAATCAGGGATCTGATTAAAGGTGAAGTGATTTTCAACTCAGATAATATCGGCGGAGATTTTATAATTGTCCGGTCTGACGGAGTTCCGGTTTATAATTACATCGTCGTAATTGATGATCTTCTTATGAAAATAACTCATGTAATAAGAGGGGAGGATCATCTTTCCAATACGCCGAAACAGATTCTCATTGCGGAAGCTCTAGGTTTTGAACGGCCGGTTTATGCGCATATGGCTCTGGTAATGGGTGATGATAAAAAGAAATTAAGTAAACGTCACGGCATAACTTCTGTAGCGCTTTACAGGTCAGAGGGTTATCTTCCTGAGGCGCTTGTTAATTACATTTCAATGCTTGGATGGGCAAGCGAGACAGGAGAAGAAATTCTGAAAATTGAAGATATCATAAGTCAGATAGATCTTGATAATCTTGCAAAAAGTGCGGCAGTTTTTGATTTCAAAAAATTAAAATGGATGAACGCCAATTACATCAGGTCGGCGGATGATGAAGTTATTTACAGACAGCTTCTTCCTTTTCTTTCAGCGGCAGGTTATGACATTTCCTCCTATGATGAAAATTTTCTAAGAAAGGCGGTTCTTTTCAGCCGGAATTACTGCGAGCTTCTTTCCGATATCGGCCAGCATATGGAAATTTTTCTTAATGATAAGCCCGCTGTTGACGGAGAAACGGAAGAGCTTCTTAAGTCTGAAGCCGGTCAGCTGATAATTAATTCTGCTACAGAAGTTCTGGAAAACCTGCCTGATGACAGTTATGCGGATCAGTTTGTAGATGTTATTAAGGAAAAAACAGGGCTTAAAGGTAAAAATCTTTTTATGCCGTGCCGTGCAGTCATAACCGGACGTATGCATGGTCCTGATCTCGCAGATACAATGAAAATTCTCGGCCGCGGAAAATGTCTTGAACGGATCAGTTATTTTAAAACCAGATATCCTGCCGGCTAATTCTCCGGAGAAGGGATATTATGAGAAATTTTTATAAAATCATTCTGTTTTTTTTATTTTTAATTCAGATTAATACTGTTTTTCCGGCATCCGGGAAAATCGAAGGGACATGGCAGTACGGGCTGACTGTTGACGGTTCTCCGGTCGGAGGGCTGCTTGTCGACATCAAAAAGGACAAAAATGAATATCTTACATCAACTGAAATGACAGTAACATCAGGATCAGATGTTACCATAATTAAATATTTTCACCGTGAAACATTGGAATTTAAACCGGTAAAATCCACTTCAATAATCACAACTGTTAGAGGGGATAATGTTGTCAAACGGGATATACTTACAGCGGAATTTAAAGGGCGCAGGGTTGTAGTTACTCAGGGGGCGATTAGAAATGAATACAGTTTTGAAGAGGATTTCTATATCAGCGGAAATATTCTGACGATGAAATTCATCAGGCAGGGAATGAAGACGGGCCTTAAGGGGAAAATAAAGTATTACAGTCCGGAGAATGATCCTGCCGTACTGATTGACCTGGAAGAGGAGATTGTCGGTGTTGAAACGGCTGACGTAATGGGTGAAAAACTGGAGCTTATACACTCTGTACAGAAAACCGGAAATGACAGCATCATTGACAATTATACAGATAAAAACGGCGTTCTTTTTAAATCGGTTTTTGAAATGAACGGCAGCAGCTATGTGCTTGTCAGAATCAGATAGTTATATGCACCGGCCGGCAGACGGGTCTCCAGTGAGAAGCATGCAGGTATTTGATTTCAAAAATAATAACCGGAAATTAATGAGGCGGGCTTTTGCATAAGAAACTTCCTTCATCCTTCTTCATGGCGCCTCTTGCTGAAATAACCAATGCGGCGTTCAGAAAAACAGTAAGAAAATTTTCTTCAGACGTAATTCTTCACAGTGAGATGCTGAGTGCGGCATCAGTGCTGCGCGGCGGAATGAAAAATCCGCACATGATGATAAAAAATGATTCAGATAATCCGTTTGTTTATCAGCTGCTGGGAAATGATCCTTCCGATATGTCGGAAGCCTGCCGCAGGCTGGCTTCTGATGAATCATGTCTCGGCATTGATGTAAATATGGGCTGTTCGGCACCGGATATAATTAAAAAAAATTCAGGCTCCCTGCTTCTGATGAAAGACAATTTTGAGTTGTCTTTGCAGATTATACGGCAGTGCAGACGAAGTCTGCCGTCCTGTAATCTTTCGGTAAAGATGCGCTGCGGCTACCCGGATTATGATCCTGACCATCTTTTGAAATTCTGCAGGATGCTCGAAGATGAGGGCGTTGATTATCTGACTCTTCATCCGCGGACAGGCAGACAGGCATTTAAAAGAACTGCAGACTGGAGAATAGTTTCTTATCTGAAAAACGAACTGCATATTCCTGTTATTGGAAACGGAGACGTTAAAAGTGCTGAAAACGCGTTCAGCCGGCTTTCTGAGGTGAAATGCGACGGCATTATGATCGGAAGGCAGGCGGTTCAGCAGCCATGGATATTTTTACTCTGTTCCGGCAGAAAGGAAGTTGAGGTAGATCTTCAGACTGTCGCAGAAGAGACTCTTTTTGAACTTGAAAGAACACTTCCGGCGGAATATCATAAAAGCAGAATGCACAGGTTTCTCGCATATTATGTTAAAAATCTTAAATACGGTCATTCAATTTTTCCGCGTATACGAAAGTCCTCAACTGCCTCTGAGATGGCAGCTGTTCTTGAAGATTACTTTCTGAGTAATGGAGATGAACGATTCCCGGTGTTTACGCAGTCTGGGAAACGTAAAGACTGACTTTGTCGAGTTTTCTTTCAAGATAAATGAACAATGCATGCGCTATTCCGTCTTTTTCAAGTTTTTCAAGAAGATCGGATTTGATTTTCTGCATTAGTGCATTTATATCTTCAAATTCATCCAGATTGAGAGTATCCAGATATTCATTGATAATTTCAATGCCGACTGTTTCATTGTTCAGCAGTGCCAGATTTTCCCTGAAAACATAATTTGTTATTTCTCCGCATTGAGCATCATTCTGCATCTGTTCCATGTACATGTCGATGTCATTATGGAGGTCTTCGAGTTCGATTTTCAATATCTGAATGTATTTTTTTTTAAGATCTTTCATAAGCCGCCTGTTAGATATTTATTGGAATATATTACAACAGGCAGGCATTGAATACAAGATAATTTTTAACTAAAATTTAAAATTAGATTTTATATGAACAGGTCGACTCTTTCGGCCCTGTCGGTAAGAGTGTCGAGAATGCAGATTGTCGTTTCGTCCCCATGCGCAAGTGATCCGGGATTTATTATATGTGCGCCGTTTCTTCTGTAATCTTCATAGAAATGAGTATGTCCTTTTATGATGTAGTTGTATCTGCCTGAGCTTACGGCATCTCTGAAAGCTGGTACATTGTTTCCGTGAAATACGATAAAGGTTTTTCCTTCAGCTGTAAACTCGTGCATTTCACTGAATTCATCAAGACCGAGATCCCTGCAGCTGGTGTTAAGAGCACTGCATTTTTCCGTATCACAGTTTCCCAGTGCAAAGACGCATTTGAAGTTTTTGAAATACTTCAGCATGCCGGGAGAGGTTAAATCACCGGCATGAATGAGGAACTCGATTTTTCTCCTTGAAAGATACTCAAGAGCCTTAACAGTCATTTCCGCATTGTCATGTGTATCGGATATTATGCCTATTAGCATTGCAGATGTTTCCTTAACCGAGTTTGGATCCGGTTTCAACCGAACTGTCTACGAAAATTACTTTCGGAGAACTGCTTTTATCCTTTTTTGCCGCAAGAAGCATTCCTTCCGATCTGTTGTTGAAAATATTTGCCGGTTTTAAATTTGCAACAATAATGATTTTGCGGCCTTTCATGTCTTCCGGTTTGTAATGCTGGGCAATACCTGCGACTATCTGCCGCCTGTCAAGACCGGTGTCAAGCTGAAGTTTGAGCAGTTTGTCGGAACCTTCTATGTTTTCAGCTTCAAGTATTTCAGCAACTCTAAGTTCGGTTTTGAAAAAATCCTTGATGTCAATCAGGCCTTCAGTTGATGTTTCAGTTTTGGAATTCTTTGTGTTTTTTTCTGCTGTATCCGCTGATTCATCCTCTGTCTTTTCCAGTCTTGGAAACAGGATGTCGAGTTTTTTAATCTGTGTTCCCTCTTTTAACGAATTCAGTTTTAATACTGAGGTGATATCCTTAACTACAACAGGCGCTGAAAGCGCATCGGTAATTTTAGGCGCTGAATTGAAACATACTGGTGAAATTAATACCGCAACGGCATGGATGCTTTCAAGAATATTTCTTAAAACGGACTGAAGGGTGTCTATGCTGTTTTCCTTGGCAAGCGCCCATGGTTTGTACTGGTCAATATATTTGTTAAGATGGCGCACATATTCCCAGAGAGCTTCAAGTCCGTGACTGAAATCGCATTTTTCGACATCGCTGAAATAAGTCCTGTACGCACTGTCAAGCCTGTTTAAAAGATCGCTTTTTTCAGCTTCATCTTTTCCCATCGGCGGGATTCTGCCTTCGAAATATTTTTCAACCATGTTGAACGACCGGTTAATAAGATTGCCCAGGTCATTTCCGAGATCAAAATTAATTCTGTTTATCAGTGCATCTTCAGCGAATTTTGCATCATTTCCGAAGGTCATCTCACGCAGAAGAAAGTACCGTATCTGGTCATTGCCGAACTTTGCCATCAGATCATCCGGACGTACAACATTACCGAGTGATTTTGACATTTTTGCGTCAGCCATGTTCCAGTATCCGTGAACGTTCAGGTGGTCAAAAAGAGGGATTCCCGCTGCTTTGAGCATTGTCGGCCAGAAAACTCCATGTGGTTTTACAATATCTTTGGCAATCAGGTGGTTGGCTACAGGCCAGTATTTTTTAAATTTTTCATCATCGGGATAACCGATTGCGCTGATATAGTTGATAAGCGCATCAAACCAGACATAAGTGACATAGCTGCTGTCAAACGGAAGTTCAATGCCCCATTCCAGACGGGTCTTGGGACGGCTGATGCACAGGTCCTCAAGCTCGTCGTTTTTAAGTATTGCAAGAACTTCGTTTTTATATCTCTCAGGACGTATGAAGCCGGGATTCTGTTCAATATGATCGATCAGCCACGACTGATATTTTTTCATTTTAAAGAAATAATTTTTTTCTTCGATAAACTGAGGTTCGGCATTGTGTTCGGGACACTTTCCGTCAATGATTTCCTTTTCCGTAAGAAACCTTTCACAGCCTACACAGTAATGACCGCCGTAACTTCCGAAATAAATGTCTCCGTTGTCGTAAACCTTCTGAAGCACAGACTGTACTGTTTTTTTATGCCGGTCATCCGTTGTGCGGATGAAATCATCATTTGAAATGCCCATGCGCTGCCAGGTCTCACGGAATTTTGAACTTATATGGTCGGTGTATTTCTGAGGAGTATAGCCGTTTGCTTCAGCAGCTTTAACGATTTTATCCCCATGCTCGTCAGTACCTGTAAGAAAATAGGCATCATAACCGCACATTCTGTAAAATCTTTTCATGAAATCGCACACGATTGTGGTATATGCATGACCAATATGAGGTTCGGCATTTACGTAATATATCGGGGTTGTGACGTAAAATTTTTTTCCCATTGAAGTGTCTCCTAAAACTTAAAATCGAATTTATTGTCTTCCTCTTCAGGATGAGCGATTTTTTCAAGTACTTCCTCGCTTACAGTCCAGTTTGAACCTTCCTGCATGAGGTGTTTTTTGTGGATTTCCATAAGGTGGTCGATATAATATATCTTGATTGTCTGTTTCAGAGTGTCGATAGCCTGAACGGTATACACCTGTTTCTGAGCCTTTATCTCTGCGCCAAGCGGAGGAAGCTGAGTATTTAAGTCAAGATAGACTTCATATTCATAGCCAAGACAGCAGAGAAGGCGTCCGCATATTCCTGAGATTTTAAGGGAATTCAGGTTAAGATTCTGTTCTTTCGCCATTTTAATGGAAACAGGAGCAAAATGCCCCTGGAATTTCGTACAGCACAGGGATCTTCCGCATGTACCGTAACCTCCGACAAGACGCGATTCATCTCTGACGCCGATCTGACGCATTTCAATTCTTGTACGGAAAATGGATGCAAGATCCCTGACAAGGTCCCGGAAATCTATCCGGTTTTCGGCGACAAAGAAAAAAATGATTTTTGTTTTGTCAAACAGGCATTTTACCATTACCAGCTTCATTTCAAGTTTTTTTTCTGCCGACTTCAGTTTGCATTCCGTAAATGCCTGTTTTTCCGTTTCAAAGATCTCTTCAAGCTTCGAAATGTCTTCAGCAGTTGCTGCTCTCAGAATTTTTCCCTTCTGCTCGATGTTTTCACGCGGAATTGCAGCTGATTCCAGAGCTTCTCCGATGTCAATTCCATGTTCTGTCTCCAGAATGCAGAAGTTTTTTTCTTTAATGAATATATTGTTTGTATCGGCATAGTAAATCTGATTACTTTTCCGTATTTTTACGCATGTAAGTTCCATTTATACCTCTATATTTGCAGACGCTCAAGAAACGGCAGATCTGTTTCCTGTTTATGAATGCCGTAGATCATTGCCTTCAGGGCGTTATCTTTATTTATGTTATACACTTCACTTTTTTTAAGTGCAGTCATTATTTTTAACAATTTAAGAATGATAAGCTGTTCGTCAATATATAAATTATCAAAATGTTTATTAAGTGGTGTTTTTGCTATGAGAGTTTCAAGGTTGTACTGATAGATGTTTATTAAAAGATTTGTAAGATCGGCAGGCTGGATGTCTTTTGAAAGCTGTGCCAAGGAACATGCCGGCTGTGAGTTTGTGTAAATCATGTCTCTGATGTCGGTGCATAAATCACTGATTTTTTTAAATTTTTCCGCGTTTAGAAGAATTTTCGCATATTCCATGGAACCGCCGGAGGCGATGGAGGCAAATTCAAGTATTGATTCATCATGATCCGGATGCATATTCTTCAGGATTGAAAAAATTTCTGTTGCACTTAATGGGCTGAATCTGATGTTTAGTGCACGTGAACGTATTGTCTGCAGTATGGAATTGACTGATAACGCGGTTAAAATGATTGTTGTTCCGTAATTCGGTTCTTCAATGGTTTTCAGAAGCGCATTTTGACCTGCTTCGCTGATTTTATCAGCATCTTCGATTAAAACAAAGTAGGACCCTGAACGGGATGTTTCGCTAAGTCTTCTTATTAACCAGCGTACAGATCCTTCTTCGTCACCGCTTTTATCGCCTATCCTGATTTTGCCTTCAGCATCAGGTCTGAGGTGAATAAAGTCGGGATATGTGTTCATCGAAAACTGCCTGCAGTGCCTGCAGCTGCTGCAGGGAGGTTCTGATCCTTCACAGATTTCCTTTTTAATCAGATATTTCGCCGTAAGAGATTTGCCGATCCCGGGAATGCCGGTAAACAGCAGTGTTCTGCTGTGCTGTTCCTTTTTTAAAAGCTTTTCCAGATACAGAATCCGGCTTTTGTGTCCGATGATATCGATATTTGTTTCCATAGGTCTCAGTATGTCAGATCGAAAATAAGACCGCGGATTTCCTCAATCGTTTTAAGCAGATTGAATGCTTTGTTGCCGCTGCCTGAAATAGTTTTGGTAAGATCCAGAAGTTTGCTGTCTATTTCCTTTATAATCAGAAAATCAGCTTTCCGGCTTGAACGTTTTCTCTGGAGACTTGAGGTCTGCATACTGTTTTTTATTATGTAGGCCAGTATTTCCTTTACTTTTGATCTGTATCTGTTTAATTCAAACAGGGATTGCGTGTCGAGAAATTTTTTTTCGTGATCCTGCAGGTCATTCATGAATTCGTCGATTGTCTGGGAAAAAGCATTATCTGCTGTAATTTCAAAAATTTTTGAAAAAGAACTGCTTTCAGATGCGTGGATTTCCCTGTCTTTTCCGCGGGATTTTAATTTTTCTCTTTCTTTTGTATAGGCCGAACTGATGCGCATCAGGCACTCTCTTTAATTGCGATGGTTTTATTGATTGTGCATTTGCCTTCGAAATTTACACCGTCTTCCATGACGATACTCGGAGTAATGATATTTCCGTTTACGTTGCCTGTTGTTAAAAGAATTACTCTTTCGTGGGCGAAGATGTTTCCGCGGACTGTTCCGCCGACAACAACAACCCTTGCTTCAATGTCGGTTATAACTTCGCCGGTCTGGCCGATGAGGACTTTACCCTGGGTTTCAATTGTACCGGTAAATTTCCCGTCTATGCGCAGAAGTCCGTTGATTTTAAATTCACCTTTAAATTCAGAGCCTGCTCCGATTATGCTGTTTACTATGTTATCTTCTATCTGTCTGTTTACTTTACTCATGTTATGTCCCATGCTGATTGTTTTTAATTAATTAAAAATTTTTTAAAAAAATGATTGATTAATTAAAGAAGGTCAAGTATAAAATATTTGCGGATTATTTTTTTCACAGAATAGGAGGGCACAAATGAGAAAAAATGTGCTGAAGCTTCTGTCATATGGCTGGCCTGATAGGATAATTGCCAACTATCTGATGATCAAACCAACAATAGTCAAGTACTATCGCAAAAAGCTTAAAGTTTCAAGAAATGAGTATCAGGGTTTTTATTGATACCGTCTCTCCTTAACGCCAATGGGGGGAGTTACCATTTGCTCCCCTTAGCAGCTTCACTTCAAGATTAATCCATAACATTACAAAACCAAAATTTGTCAATAGCAATTTAAAAATTTTTTAACTCTGATGATAAGCATATTATAAATAAAAAAACAAGGGCTTCAGCCCTTGTGTAGTTTACTTCGTAGCAGTTACATTAATAGCTCTTGGCCCTTTATCTGTAGATTCGATTTCAAAATCAACATCTGCACCTTCTTTCAGTGTTTTGAAACCGGAAGAATTAATTCCGCTGTGATGTACAAAATAATCTTTTCCGTCTTCAGATGTTATGAATCCGAAACCTTTCTGGTCGTTGAACCATTTAACTTTGCCTTGCATAAATTACTCCTAAAAAAAATTACGGTTAAACCGTGCTATTGAATCCTTAAAATCCGATGCAATAGAAATTGTAATTAAGTAGGCAGATATAAGAATAATTTGTCAAATTAAAAATGTTATTTTATGCAATTTTATTAGTTTGAATTTTTAGTGCAAAAACTTAATTATTTCTGGATAAATTGAAAAATACTGGAAATATATTTTTACAAATATATTATTTAGCAAAAGGTGAATGCTGCATGTTCATGTGCGAATGCGATAAGTTTTTGTCTTTGTCATAACAGTAAATTTTTTAAAGTTTCAGAGGAGTCAATAGATGATTAAAGGTGTAATTTTTGATCTTGACGGTGTAGTTGTTGATACTGCCAAATATCATTTTCTTGCATGGAAAAGACTTGCGGAAGAATTTAATTATGAATTTACAGAAAAAAATAATGAACTTCTTAAAGGAGTCAGCCGGGTCCGTTCACTGGAGATTATTCTTGAACTCGCAGGGATTAATCTGACAGAAAATGAAAAATCCGAACTGGCCGAAAAAAAGAATAACTGGTATGTTGAATATATACTGAAAATGGATGAAAGCGAAATACTTCCGGGAGTTGTGGATTTTATTAATCTTTGTAAAGGTGAAAACATGAAAGTCGCTCTTGGCTCAGCGAGTAAAAATGCTGAATTGATTCTTAAAAATTTAAAACTGCTTTTATGTTTTGATGTAATTGTAGACGGAAATAAAATATCTGCAGCAAAACCTGATCCTGAAGTATTTCTCAAGGCGGCTTCTGAACTGAATCTTAAACCTGAAAACTGTGTCGTATTTGAAGATGCTGAAGCCGGTGTTGAGGCAGCACGGAGAGGAAAGTTTCATGTGATTGGAATTGGTAGCCCGGAGATTCTCAAGGCGGCTGATTATGTAATCCCCGGGTTTAAGGGAAGGGGGATTGAACTTTTTTCAGAAATGTGAGTTGCAGATTCTGCCGTTGCGACCTGTACAAAATTACATAAAAGCATATGTGTGAATCACTTAACTTGAAAAATTCGTATTTTCTCAGCATGAAGCATGTCTTATCATATTTCCTGTTTTTTGCCAAATGGAAATATGATAAGACATGTGATAATTAATCCATATCCTGCAGTACGATAGAAACAACATTCCGGATAATGGATCCGAATTCTTCGGGAGCTTCCACAGTAGTATTTTTTAAAATGATTATAGTGACATCTTCATCTACCAGGCGGGTCACATAGGAGCCGTATCCGAAAAACGATCCCCAGTGCCATGTCTGATTGTAGGTAACATTATTTACCTGAAGCTGGTCAATAAACCAGCCGTAACCGTAATTTCCGATACCTGGAGTGAAAATTTCATTTAAGGTATCACGGGAAACCAGTTTTTGTGATTTAAGAGCCTGAATCCATTTGAACATGTCAACTGCCGTTGAATGAACAGCTCCTGCCGCATAAGCAAGAGACGGATGAAAATACATCGCTTCCGCCGCAGGGTCTATTGAATCATAACCGGTTGACCTGTTGCAGTAAATGTCATCATCCTCAGCGTCATAAAATGATCTGTGCATTTTAAGTTTGCTGAATATATTTTGCTGAAGAAATGTGCTGTAATCGGTTCCTGAAACACGCTCAATGATTATTCCGAGTGTGATGTAGTTTGTGTTTGAATATGCCCAATCTGTCCCCGGAGTAAAATCCAGGTCGGCATCAGCAAAATACCCGAGCAGTGCAGCAGGAGTATGCTGTTCGTCAGTGTGGTTCCAGAGTTCTTCATTTGCAAGAAATTCAGTCAGACCTGAAGTATGAGTGAGACATTGCTTGATTGTGATCTCATTTCCATGTATGAGTTCAGGAACATACATTCCAATGGTATCATCTACAGAAAGAAGACCTTTTTCAGAAAGCATCATTATGCACATGGAAGTAAACTGTTTTGAAAGTGATGCGATGTTGAAAATCGTATCAGGATTATTTTCCGATGCATCTTCAATGTTACGAAAACCGAATCCTCCGGTATAAAGAATTTTTCCTTTTTCAGCAATGAGAACAGTTCCGTTAAATCCTTCATTTTCATGAAGCTCTGAAAAATAATTCTGCAGTTCCGCTGCAGTCTGATAATCCAGTTCGCAGCTCAGATTGAAAACTGCCAGTGAAGCAAGTAAAACCATTTTGAGTGCTTTTTTCATTTTTTCTCCTTTTGAAATAAATTTTCTTTTCCGGCAAGTCAGACAGGAGGTACTTTTGCAGTAAATTGTATTATACAATTTTTGTCTATAAAGTCCAGTTTTTTATTTAAATTGCTTATGAAAATATTAATGAATAAAGAACGGTATGTACCGGTTTGTCGGGTTCTGCAGCAGAAAATAATTCTTGAAATTTATGTTAAAGTGTCTTCTTGCTTAATCAGGTAATATGAATGTCTGAGAACTGATGGAAACACGTTGTGGTTAAAAAATTTTAAAATCAGAAATGCGGCCGGAATTTAATACAATTCCTTTCTTCATACTGATTATTCTTAAAATAAATTTGAGGT
>JAFGJZ010000143.1 GCA_016928815.1 Spirochaetota bacterium | reverse complement strand
ATTAAATAATAGACCGAGACGTTCATTAGGATTTAAAACTCCAAATGAGTTATTTTTATCTGTTGCAATGGAATGTTGAATTCAGGTATTCTATAGAAGAAACCGGTGCTATTATTCAAAAAAGTTCTTTACAATTCAACAAAAAAATATTTCTTGACTATAATACCGCGAAATAATCGTATATTATTAACTAAATATATTTAGGAGAATTTCTCAATGCCAAAAGAAAAAATTTTTTGTGCAAATTGTCAGCACTGTATAGTTATAAGGCAATATGAATCTGAACCGGATAAATATGTATTACGTGTAAAATGTCTGAAAAAAAAGTGGGTTAAGCGTTCCGGCGAAGAGAAATTATACAAATATTTTACTGTTGCAAGAAGAATTATGGATGATTGCGACAGTTATGCACCTTCAGGAGAATTATTTCCTTACATCAAAAATCTGAGAAAAGAGCTGCCTATTAAAGACGAAATATATTCTACCAAGGAAGCATAATTCAAAATGATTACGAAAACATTTAAAGGCGGAGTTCATCCGCCTGAAAATAAAAAGCTTACCGATAAAAAAAAATATGAAAACCTTTCAATTCCTTCAACAATAAGAGTCCCTTTACTTCAGCACATTGGAAAACCCGCCGTACCGGTGGTAAACATAGGAGATATAGTTGAAGAAGGTCAGCTGATCGCAAAAGCTGACGGCTTTATAAGTGCCAACATACACGCCCCTCTTCCCGGGAAAGTAACGGATATAAACCTGTTTGCCACTCATATGGGCCGTAAAAACACATGCATTGTTATTGAAGTCCAGGGTAATTTCGGACATAAATATAATACATTTTTCAATGACTGGCCGTCTCTCGATTCAGCCCAGCTGCTTGAAAAAGTAATAGCAGCAGGTATTGTCGGAATGGGAGGCGCCGCATTCCCGACACATGTCAAACTGTCGCCTCCGGCTGAAAAACCGGTTGACTGCCTGCTGGTAAATGCAGCTGAATGCGAACCTTTTCTTACGGTCGACGATAATCTGGTAAAAGCTTTTCCGGATGAAATAATTGAAGGAATCGAAATTACACTTAAAATTCTTAAAATCAGAAAAGCAGTAATCGGTATTGAAAACAACAAAAAAGAGTCATTCAATCTTCTGAAAAAAACCATTGCTTCAAAAAATCTTTCTTCCTCAATTTCCATAAAAATGCTTAAAACCAAGTATCCTCAAGGTTCCGAAAAGCAGCTGATACAGGTGCTGACCGGCAGGGTCGTGCCTTCAGGCAGACTTCCTATGGATGTGGGGGTTGTTGTCCAGAATGTCGGAACTGTCTTTGCGATAAATGAGGCAGTTATAAAAAACAAGCCTCTATATGAAAGATATATTACCGTAACCGGATCAGCGGTAAAAAAACCCGGGAACTATAAAGTAAAAATAGGCACTCCAGTATCTGAAATAATTGATGAATGCGGCGGGTTGATAAAAGAACCGGGAAAAGTCATTATGGGCGGACCCATGTGCGGACTTGCTCTGTCATCACTTGATATTCCTGTCGTAAAAGGAACATCCGGAATTCTGGTTTTAACGGAAAAAGAAACAAGTGTTGGTGATTATTGTGCATGTATAAGATGCGGAAGATGTGTTCAGGCATGTCCTGTCAATCTGCTTCCGCTTGAAATGGCAAATGCTGCTGAATTTACAAGATTCGATCTTACGGATGAAATGAATCCTCTGGACTGCATCATGTGCGGTTCATGTGCATATGTCTGTCCGTCAGGAAGACCGATAAATCATTTTATCAAACTGGCACAGAATCATCTTAGAAATAAAAAATAACGGAAATGTATAATGTCTATGGATATAAAAGAAAAAAAGCTGATACTTTCACAGGCACCGCACATTCATGCAAAACAGAATGTCACTGTAATAATGTGGATTGTTTTTGCATCACTTATGCCTGCAGCAGTTAACTCAGTACTTATTTTCGGCACAAATGTTCTGATAATAATGCTACTTTCAGTAGCAGCGGCACTTTCCGCTGAACTTGCAGTCAGATTTTTCCTGAAAAGAAAACTTACTGTTTATAACGGATCAGCCGCAGTGACAGGGCTTCTCGTCGCGATGAATGTACCGCCTCAATCGGCTTGGTGGCTGGCACCAGTCGGTTCCTTCTTTGCGATAATTATCGTAAAGGAACTTTTCGGAGGTCTCGGTTTCAACATTTTTAATCCGGCTCTTGCAGCAAGGGCGTTTCTAATGGCGTCATGGCCGGCTGAAATGACCACTAAATGGTTTACTTTCGGCAATGGGAGCATAATTTCCGGAAACATAGACGCTGTCTCATCCGCTACAGCCTCCTCAAATGTAATAGATGTAATCAGCGGAGCAACCCCTCTTGCTGTATTAAAAGCTGTTCCTTCACTCGCACACCAGTCCGGAGCAGCTGCATCTGAAATGTACAATGCTCTTTTTTCTTTCGACATGCTGAAATCACTTGCATGGGGGAATATCGGGGGTGTAATCGGCGAAACTTCAGCCGCAATGCTTCTGGTTGGCGGCATAATACTGCTTATTACAAAAGTAATCAGATGGCACATTCCGGCGGCATATATCGGAACTTTTTCAGTAATCATACTGATTTATTATTTTGCAACAGGATTTGAAACTCCATTTTACGCCCTCTTTTTCCATCTGCTTTCGGGAGGACTGATATTGGGAGCATTTTTCATGGCAACAGATATGGTTACTTCACCAGCCACATCAAAAGGCATGATCATTTTCGGAGCAGGCTGCGGATTGCTGACGGCAGTAATACGTCTTTACGGCGGTTACCCTGAAGGAGTTTCCTACTCCATTCTGCTGATGAATGCGGCGGTTCCTCTGATAGAGAGATATATCAAGCCCAAAGTTTTCGGAACCCGGGCGAAATAGGAATATAAAATGAATAAGACAGTTAAATCAACTTTAATTCTCGGAACCATAGCTCTAATTTCCGGAGTAATTCTCGCATCATTAAATACCGTAACAAGCGGACGCATTGAAGAACTGAACCGCGAAAAGGAACAGCGGGCACTTTCACAGGTTCTTCCGGGATATGGGAAAATTACCGAAAAAAAGATAAACATAAACGGGAATTCAGTCAGCTACTGGACTGCAGAAAAAACCGACGGCGGAAAAAAACAGAACGGCTATGCATTCATAGCCTCTGAATCAGGATATTCCGGAAACATTGTCTCAATGATCGGTATTAATGAAAAATTTATGATTGAAGGCATTTATATACTTCAGCAGACTGAAACGCCGGGTCTTGGAGCGAGATCTGAGGAAGTGATCTCTGATCTTAATTTTTGGGACATACTTGCAGGAAAAAAAGAAACTGAAGCAAAAAAGCCCTGGTTTCAAAGACAGTTTACCGGACTGAACGTTTCCACCGGCATTAAACTTGTTAAAAAAGGAAACTGGTCCGAATCCAACAGGGATGAACTGTTAAAAAATAATGAAATTACCGCGATTACAGGCGCAACAATAACAACTTCTGCAGTCAGAAGAAGTATTGAAAACGCAGTTGCCGAATTCAAGGATGTAATCATTCCGGCAGATAACGGAGAAGCTCTATGAAAATGGTTAAAGAATTTACAAAAGGCATCTGGACTAAAAACCCGATTCTTGTAATCGGCATAGGTCTTTGTCCTGTACTTGCAGTCACATCTTCGGTGACGAATGCACTGTGGATGACAGTTGCAACTACTTTTGTGCTTGTCTGTTCCAATCTGCTTGTTTCATCAGTAAAATCAATTGTTCCGGCGCACATCAGGATACCGGTATTCATCTCAATCATTGCGACATTTGTTACTGTTGTAGAACTTGTACTGAAGGCATATCAGCCGGAGGTATACAAATCACTGGGAATCTTCATACCGCTGATTGTTGTAAACTGCATAATACTCGGAAGAGCTGAAGAATTTGCTTCAAAGAATACGATTCTGCTCTCAATTGCCGACGGACTTGGCATGGGACTCGGTTTCGGAGCCACTCTGGTGGTACTTTCCTTTTTCAGAGAAACTCTGGGCGCCAATTCACTCTTAGGATATACATTTATTCCGGGTATGAAACCGGCAACAGCACTGATAATGGCACCGGGAGGATTCATAATACTCGGACTGATGCTCTGGGGAATGAATAAAATTAATAACAGAAAAAAATAAACGGAGCTGCAGATGGATTTAAAAATATATTTTACGATTTTATTATCAACCATATTTATCAATAACTACGTCCTTTCAAGAACACTTGGCATCTGTCCGTTTCTGGGCGTATCAAAAAGAATAGATTCTGCAATCGGAATGGGATTTGCGGTTATTTTTGTCATGACGCTTGCGTCATTTTTTACATATGTCATTTACAAATATGTTCTGATATTTTTCAACATAACATATTTGAGAACCATAGTTTTCATACTTGTTATCGCATCAATTGTTCAGCTTGTTGAAATGGTTATAAACAAAACATCCCCCGCTCTTTATCAGGCACTTGGTATTTTTCTGCCGCTGATTACAACCAATTGTGCTGTTCTCGGTGTCGCCGTACTCAACATAGATTCAGGATTCGTAACCGCCGAATTCGGACTTCTCAAGACTCTGCTTCAGGGTTTCGGCGGAGGTGTGGGTTTTACGCTTGCACTGATTCTCATGGCCGGTATTAGAGAAAGACTTGAAATTGCCGAGATTCCTGAAAATCTGAAAGGAATGCCGATTTCATTTATACTGGCAGGTCTTCTTTCTCTCGCATTCCTCGGTTTTGCCGGAATGACTATATAAATCAGGTACGAAAATGGAAATCACTAATCCTACAGTTACACTTCTGGCTATCACACCCGATGCTGAGAAATTAATCGAAGAGGCCGGAAGAACATGTTATCTGTCCGCTGATAAAATGTCTGACACGACTACTGGACCTTTCATCCGGAGAAGCATAAAAAACGCCCATCTGTCAATAATAGAACATGCCAGCGCTACATTCAGAATAACCGGTGCATCACGCTCGTTTACCCATCAGCTTGTCAGACACCGTGTAGCTTCATTCAGTCAGCAGTCACAAAGATATGTAAACGAAGAGGATTTCAATTACATTATACCGGATTCTATCGCAGGAAATGATCAAGCTGCAGAAATTTACCGTGAGTTCATGCTTCACACGCAGCAGACATACAAAAAACTCAGAAGTCTGAACATACTGAAGGAGGATGCCCGGTTTATACTGCCGAATGCACTGGAAAGTGAAATCGTTTTTACCGCAAACTTCCGTGAACTCAGGCATCTTTTTACTCTCAGACTTGACCGTCATGCACAGTGGGAAATACGGAAAGCCGCATTTGCCATGCTGAAAATAATGATGGAAAAAGCACCTGCCGTTTTTGGTGATTTTATTCCTGATGAAACGGATTTTACAGCATCACTTGCAGAATAAGTCCTTGATTCATTTTAAATCAGTGAAAGAGTGTATGCGAGAAGAGTCAGTTCTTCCTCTGTCCCCAGAGAAATGCGGATATAGTTATTTTCAATTTTTGTATTTCCGGGAATTTTGGATGTTATAATTCCATCCTGTTCAAGCCTTTCAATCAGCATATCTGAAGTATAATCCAGATGTCTGATCATCATTATGCTTGTTTCTGAATCAATATACTGTATTTTCTTCATCTGACGGATACTGTCCAGAAAAAACTTTTTCCTTATTGCAATATCAATTCTCATTTTTTCAAGATATCCTATGTTATCCATTGCCAGCGCGGCAAAATCAAATGAAAACTGCGAGATAGGATAATACGGACGGTGCAGTTTAAGTGCTTCAAAAATATCAGAATCATTAAGCATGGCATAACTGACCCTTAAATTCGCCAGACCGTATGCCTTTGAAAAGGTTCTGAGTACTATGAGATTGCTGAATTCATTCAGATATTTGGAAGTTGAATTCACACCCATAAACGGATCAATATATTCACCATATGCTTCATCAAAAACAACAAAACAATAATGATTTGACGCTTCCTGAATAATAGGCCTGATATATTTTTCAGGGATTGAAACGCCGGTCGGGTTGTTCGGATTGGCGATCCAGATTAATTTGGGACTCAATTTTTTTAAAATATCCATGTACGAATTAAAAGTAAGATCAGTCCACCTGAAATTATTCACTTCGGCAAGTTTAAGCCGTACGGGAATGGCTCCCATTCTTTTGGAATAGTCTTCAAAAAGAAAAAACGAAGGTGTATTTATCAGAACTTTATCATTCAGTTCAAGAAAAGCCGATCCGATCAGGTTTATCAGCTGATCCAGTCCTGCGGAAAGAAGTATCCAGTCCTTGTCGATTCCATGCAGATAAGCTATTTTCTGCCTGAGATCCCTGCATACAAACTCGGGATAGTTTTTCATATACTCACGGGTTTTGTGTGTTTTTATGAACTCCTCAAATTTTTCCGCAACGGAAATGTCGCATCCGTCATTATTCTGTCCAAGATCAAGACGTATTATCCTGTTAAGATTGTATTTCTTAACGAGCGACTCAATGTGCTCCGAAATATAAAATTCTTTGGAGATGTAGCCGTCTTCGCGCTCATAAAGCGCTCTCTGAGTGCCCATGTTGAAAAAATTTTTCGTCCTGATGTGATTGTTCATTTTACAATACTCCGAATAGTATCCATAGCATTCATAATCATTTCATTTACCGGTGTATTATAGATTCTTCCAAGATCTTCCTCTGTCAGTCCCCTGTCAAGATTACCGTTAAATTTTCCATCCGTAGAATTATGGTGCCAGATCATGTCAATTGAGCTGTCATATTTCAAAGGAGTCATTCCGCAGATTAATCCGTCCGTAATTCTTGATGCAAACTCATCAGCAAGATCATACTCTCCGATTTCACGGAGACTTTTCACATGTGCTTTCTGCATTGCAGGAAGATACTCTACCTGGTTGAATCCTCCGAGAAGAGTATATCCACCCAGAAAAGAAAGTATAAGAAAATCAAAAAAAAGAGTTAATAATATATTTTTATTCTGAACCATATTTTTTATAATTTCTTTTTCAAGTAAAATATTATTATTTGAACCCACTAGAGAGTTAGTTGATTCACAATAATAAAGGTTATCAATCATATT
>JAFGJZ010000142.1 GCA_016928815.1 Spirochaetota bacterium | reverse complement strand
TGCCGCTTCAATCGAAGCATTAAGTGAAAGTATCATTGTCTGAAAAGAAATTTTATTTATGGAATCAACGATCGGATTAATACTGTCAATTACAGATGATGATTCTTCCACGATCTGCTTAAGTTTAGTCAACGCGTCATTCTGTTCAGTAACAAAATTTATCAATTTTTCAGACATTAATCCGATTTCACTTGCCTCGATACTTTCAAGTGCATCGTGTGCTATATTCATCCTTTCTGATGATTCATTATGAAGCCTTTGTACCTGTTTTTGCCGGTAATCGTGGCAATTATCAGGACGATTTAAACCGTTAAATATTGCAACCGCCATATCCCGGCAATTTCCATAGCCGCAGGCACTGCAATTGTAAAAATCCCTCTTCTCTGTTTTTAACATATCAGTATAAACTTTATCCAGCTCATACTCGTCAGGAATTCTGTAATTTTTATTCTCAGAAGAATTGGTATAATTTCTTGCATAAAGACCGGGTTTCCAGAATCCCGAAAGTGTTTTTTTAAACTTTTTCAATCCTCTTTTAACGTTTGTACCTGCAATCTGCTTAACAGCATCATGTGATCTTCTGGCTACAAGACTTTCAAGCTCATCAAACGACATATCCTTGTTCAGCGTACCCGGACCGGCATTACAGCCTTTTTCACAGTTGAGACAGTCAATAATTAATGGTGAAATACCCTTATTTATTGAATTTTCAAGCGTTGAAAGGTATTTATAAATTATTTCAGTCCCTTCAATTTTCCGTGTTTTATGCAGTATTTCCGGTACTTCACGCATGGCGGTTTCAAGAAGACCACCGGGAGTTGAAAAAAGAACTCCCCGTTCGGCCGGAGGATTGATATAATCTGTTTTTTCATATTCTGTGAGATTAATTCTATTTTTATTCAGGTAATTTCTAAGTGATTGTATTGTGAGATTTATCACCTGATTAAATCCTGTCTGTACAAATTCCCTCTTTTTGGCAAAACAGGGCGAAATCATTACAACCTGATAATTATTATATTGTCTGTAATATTCCTTAACCATTTTAAGAGTATGCAGCATAGGGCTGTCGGCCGGCGCAAGATATTTAATCAGACCGGGTTCATAAAGCTCAATATAACTCACAATTGCCGGACATGGCTGCGCAATTACGCATGCAGGTTTATTGCGGGTAATATGATCGAGATATGATTTAATTGTCAATTCGGCGCCGTAACTCACATCAAAAACAGCAGTTGCGCCGATTGAAATCATCCATGTATTTAAATTCAGGTATGTATCAGGAAATGAAGAAGCTGCCGCCGGAGCAACAATCGCTATAAAAGGTTTTTTGTTCCGAATAAGTTTCTCAAACTCCGGTGTGTCATCTATCCCCATTCTTGCATCATGCGTACAGTGTGAAATACAGTTTCCACAGCCTATACAAAGATCAGGATTCACCCTGACAACATCACCGCTGCCGTCATTACAGAATTTAACAGGGCAAACGCTTATGCAGGTATGACAATTTGTACATTTCTCTTCATCTACTTTAATAACAGGTATTAAGGACGGCATATTACCTCCTAAAACGGATACTGTATTTTAATAATGGGAAACCAAGTAAAAATACGGAGCAAATAACAGTCAACAGAATCAGATCTTAATAATATAGTATTTGGGAACGGAAGGAAAGAAAAATAAATTAACAGGAAAATTATTTTTAGCAGTTATAACCTATATAATCCAGCTTTAAAATATCAATTCAGGTATATATGCATAAATCATATTCTCAGTTTATCTGGCTTAATTGCGAAAAATATAATTCTTAATCTTAAAAAAAAAAGAGCCTGCTTTCGCAGGCTCTTTCAGATTTACATAATTTTGCAGGAAATCAATATTCCATAGCAGCCATACGCTGGTAGGATTTAAGTCTCCATTTTGCATTTTCTTCAGATGCCTTGAATAATTCATCAGCAACATCAGGGAATGCCTTAATAAGAGAAGTATAACGTACTTCACCTTTAATGAAATCCTGGAATTTAGACCAGTCCGGTTCTTTTGAATCAAGCTGGAACGGATTTTTTCCTTCTTTTTCAAGAAGCGGATTGAATCTGAATGTTGACCAGTATCCGCATTCTACAGCTTTTTTCTCTTCAGCCTGTGTTTTTCCCATACCATCACGAAGACCGTGATTAATACACGGAGCATAAGCTATAATAAGTGAAGGACCCGGATATGCTTCTGCTTCTCTAAGCGCCTTAAGATACTGAGCCTGATTAGCACCCATTGCAACCTGTGCAACATATACATAACCGTATGACATCGCCATCATACCAAGATCTTTCTTGCGTACTCTTTTACCTGCAGCTGCAAATTTCGCTACTGCTGCAACCGGAGTCGATTTAGAGGACTGACCGCCCGTATTGGAGTAAACTTCCGTATCCATTACAAGAACGTTGACATCTTCGCCTGTACTGAGAACATGGTCAAGTCCGCCGTAACCGATGTCATATGCCCAACCGTCACCTCCGAAAATCCACTGTGAAGTTTTCACAAGATAATCTTTAAGATCAAGAATGGCTTTTGCCCATGGTTCGTTTTTACCTTTCAGTACTTTCTCAACAGCTTGAGAAACCTCACGGGTTTTTTCACCATTTTCCTTATTTTCAATCCATGCATCAAATGCAGCCTTAACATCGCCGGATGCACCGGATTCTTTCATTATTTTTTCTATTCTGGATCTCATCTGGTTAACACCAAGGACCATTCCAAGACCGTACTCGGCATTGTCTTCAAAAAGTGAATTCGCCCAGGCAGGCCCTCTGCCTTCAGCATCTTTGCAGTATGGAGTAGAAGGACAGGATCCTCCATAAATTGAAGAACAGCCTGTTGCATTTGCAATCATCATTCTGTCACCATAAAGCTGTGTAATCAGTTTTATGTATGGAGTCTCGCCGCATCCTCCGCATGCTCCATGAAACTCAAAAAGAGGTTGAGCAAACTGACTGCCCTTAACAGTTGTTTTCGCCATTAAAGTGTCTTTATATGTAACATTTTTAGAAGCCCATGCAAATTCATCAGCTTTAGCTGACTGTGTTCCAATAGGCTTCATCTCTAGAGCTTTTCCCTTAGGTGCAGGACATACATCCGCGCAGTTTCCGCATCCTGTACAATCCATCACGGAAATCTGAAGATTAAATTCAAGATCAGTTAATTCTTTTCCTACAGCCTTCAAAGTAGACAGACCTGCCGGAGCTTTTGCCTTCTCATCCTTGTTAAGAAGAAGCGGACGGATAACGGCATGAGGACAAACATAGGCACACTGATTACACTGAATACAATTCTCTGAAATCCACTGGGGAACATTTACTGCAATTCCTCGTTTTTCATAAGCTGATGTACCGGCTGGAAATGTACCGTCTTCTCTGTCATTAAAAACACTCACAGGTAATGAATCTCCATCCTGTGCGTTTACAACATCTACGAAATCTGAAATAAAAGCAGGCACATCCGCAGGAGCAGATTTTTTATCAGCAGGAAGTGTTTTCCATGAAGGATCAACCGCAACCTCAACAAGTTCTGTTGCACCCTTATCAACCGCTTCATTATTCATTTTTACGACGTCATCGCCTTTTTTGCCGTATGACTTTTTAATCGCTTCTTTGATATATTTAACAGCATCGTCATAAGGAATTACGTTTGAAAGTTTGAAAAATGCAGACTGCAGAATAGTATTCGTTCTTCCCGGCATTCCAATTTCTTCTGCAATTTCAGTAGCATTGATAATATAGAATTTTGCTTCTGCTTCAGCCAGCTGTTTTTTAATTCTGTTAGGCAGTTTTCCAATAGTCTCCTCTTTACTCCAGATTGAGTTAAGAAGGAAAACTCCTCCCTTTTTAATACCTTTAAGCATGTCGAATTTGTCTAGATATGACGGTTGTGAACATGCAACGAAATTAGGAGAATTTACCAGATACGGAGATCTGATTTTATCCTTGCCGAATCTCAGGTGAGATGCAGTGAAACCGCCAGATTTTTTGGAGTCATAGGCAAAATAACCCTGAGCATACATATCAGTATGGTCACCGATAATTTTGATTGAATTTTTATTTGCACCGACTGTTCCGTCAGAACCAAGTCCAAAAAATTTACATTCAACAGTAGAAGAAGGAATTACATCCACATATTCTTTAACAGGAAGAGATTTGAATGTTACATCATCAACTATTCCGACTGTAAAATCATTTTTCGGCTCTTTCATCTTAAGGTTTTCATAAACTGCAACAATCTGATTAGGAAGAGTATCTTTTGAAGACAGTCCGTATCTTCCGCCTACGATTAAAGGAGCGTTAGCTTTACCGTAATAAACAGATTTCACATCAAGATATAAAGGTTCACCGGCACCGCCCGGTTCTTTTGTTCTGTCAAGAACACATATTTTTTTAACTGTAGAAGGAATAACTTCAAAAAAGTGTTTTGCGGAGAATGGTCTGTAAAGATGTACTATGACAACTCCGACCTTTTCGCCGTTCTTATTCAGATAATCAACTGTTTCCTTGATTGTATCATTAACTGAACCCATTGAAATAATTATATTTTCAGCAGCAGGATCACCGTAATACATGAAAGGAGCATACTCACGGCCGGTTAATTTTGATATTTTTTTCATGTTTGCAGCTACAATTTCCGGAACCGCATCGTAGAATTTATTACATGCTTCTTTCGCCTGGAAGAATACATCCGGGTTCTGTGCAGTACCTCTTGTAACAGGATGATTCGGATTTAACGCATTATTGCGGAATTTCTGAATTGCATCAAAATTTACAATAGGCTTAAGATCTTCATAATCAATAGCTTCTATTTTCTGAATTTCATGAGAAGTTCTGAAACCGTCAAAAAAGTGAATAAACGGTATTCTTGACTCAATAGCAGACATATGAGCAACAGCACCAAGATCCATTACTTCCTGAACGCTGTCGGCAGCAAGCATTGCAAAACCTGTCTGACGTGCGGAATAAATGTCACTGTGATCGCCGAAAATTGACAAAGCATGTCCGGCTATGGTACGCGCACTTACATGCAGAACTGCAGGCAGTAATTCACCGGCCATTTTATACATATTAGGAATCATAAGCAGTAATCCCTGCGAAGCAGTATACGTAGTTGTTAATGCACCTGCCTGAAGAGATCCATGTACAGCACCGGAAGCACCACCTTCTGACTGCATTTCTATCAGTTTAACAGTTTCTCCAAATATATTTTTTCTACCATTAGCAGCCCACTCGTCCGTGTACTCTGCCATGTTAGACGACGGTGTAATAGGATATATTGCAGCCACTTCCGTAAATGCATACGAAATGTGAGCAGCAGCCATATTACCGTCCATAGTCTTCATAGACTTAGCCATTACGACACCTCTTTAAATATTTATTAAGTTTAGTTGGCTGTTGCCATCAAGTTTGCAACGCATCCGGAATGACACAGACAACATTATGTGCTTTTGAACAAAAAAAATTTTTTTGTTATATTTATTTAAATTCCAATTAATAGAATAGTAAAATATGGCACACTATTGTCAAGATAAAGTTTTGAAAATTGTTTGCAATTTTTATCCTTTATGTTAAAAAATAAAAAATCTCAAAATAACAGCAATAATACAGATTTCATGCAATTTAAAGAAAAATAATGATAAAAAGCTATGATTCCGAAGATATTATCCGAACCTGAAGAATTTCTTCAAAATCAGCAGTAATTGCCAGAAAATTAAAATAAAGTCTAAATCTGGTCTTTTCGCTGTTCAATTGAATTTATTGTTTTCTCACTTTCCCGGCTGATTGATTGAACAGTTGCCGTTATTTCCTCAATACTCGCAGTAAGTTCCTCGGAAACAGCGGCAATATTTTCAATTTCACCTGAGGCAGTATTTACAGCCTGTTTAATTTCCTCCGGGAGTTTTTTAATTTCATTCTGAATTGAATCAAGAATACCCGAAACCTCCACATTTATCTGTTTCAGCAAAGCTACAGAATTTTTGTTTGTTTTATATACTGTATCTATTCCTTTCTGGAAACCGGTGTTTATTATATTTATTCCTTTTACACCCTCCTGAGACATATCAGCAAGCTTTGAAACCTCATCGGCAACAACTGCAAATCCCCGGCCATGTTCACCGGCTCTTGCAGCCTCTATTGAAGCATTTAAGGATAAAAGATTTATCTGATCGGCAATTTCAGTAAGAACCTTCTGCGATTCATTAATTTTACGCGTATCTTCAAAAAGATTTTTTGTAAGACTGTTGTTTCCCTCAACAGATTCAAAAATCCGTTCAAAAGAAGAATTTATTTTATCCGTTAAAGTTGTAATCAGCAAATCGAGTTTCGAGTTCATACTGCTGACCATTTCAACAATATTCAGAATGATTTCCTGCAGTTTTTCCTGAGCATTAACGTTTGTCTGATTCGAGGATGTAAATTCCTCAAGTCCCTTTAATATCCCGTCAGTGGATAAACCCGTATTTTTCATAGCTTCAATAGAAATCGCGAAAACTTCAAGAGTATCAGCAGCACGTGTTTCAGTTTTAAACATTTCAAATGCAAGCTTTTCATTAATACTTTTCTCCCGCTCAATTTTATCATGAGCATCTTCAAAACGCATAATATCAACCCTGCGGATTAAAGAATGATAAATATCTCCGGCAATACCTGCGATAAATGCACCGGAACCCAATACAGAAACCAGAATCGTAAAGAAATCATCCACATAACCTGAAAAAACACCGGCCAGACATACAGCTAGAATAAATGAACCCTTTATTCTGCCTCCCCTTATTTTTGATTTAATCTGCTTCACATCCCTGCGATAATGCAAAAAAAGAAATTTTTTCAATTCAGAATATTCCATATTAAGTATGTTCACTTTCTTTTCATCATAAATTCTTTTTTTCAGTTCAAAAGCAATTGAAACATAAAACTTCTGATTGATGGAAAGTGAATCATAAAACAATCTGATATGTGTCATATTCGAGTTATAGACAATAATCTGTTTGATTCTAAAATCTTTACCGATACTGTCATCACTTAAATTATAAATTATACGGTGTTTATCATCGAACGCGAAACGGGCTTTTTCAGAGTAATGAACCTGTTTCCCAAACGAGTCTTTCATGACAGCATCTGAAGGACCGTCAATTGAATAAAAATATCCATCCCTGTTCATCCTGTAAATTTTGCCATCATAGAAACATGGAATCTGGTCCGGAAGAAGAGGCAGTTCCAGATTAATATAACCGGAATTCAAATGAAGACCTTTTAGAACAGCGATTCCATATGTTGTCGGGCCATGCGACATGATCGAATAATAATCGGAGATTCCGGAATTATAAAATGTTTCAAATCCGGGCCTATAGGTTACTCCATTAACAACCAATGACTCAGGGCGCCCAAGTTCAGGATGCAGCCGTTTTGGAGTATTATCATATACAAACTGAAGTTCAAAAAATTTTTTTTTCGCAAAAAACGAAGATATTGAAACCAGTTTGCATTCAGATATTGTAGTAAATTTACAGGCAAAATTTCCTGTTACCCTGGCAATGATGTCATATGGAATCAGGATCATTTGCATAGATCCCTTCCTGTCATACGAAAGCTGAAAAGAGGATGCCCGTATTACATACCGCTCAACCAGTTTAAAAACGTATGCTGAATCAAGATTTTCATAATACTCAAGCATGAAATTCTGAATGCAGAAGAAAAGTACTTCAGAACATTTTTTATAAGGATGTTTTTCAATCTGCAGCAGATCCTTATTTGAGAAGCCTATTTTTGATATTACGGCATTATATGCTTCTTCAGTCTGGTCATTATACAGGTAACGAAGCATATTAAAAATGTATATCCATGCAAGCCCTTTTACATTAGTGCCGCGACTGTTTTTTTCAAGATATAAATGGCTATTAATACCACCGGTTTCCTTTACAATATCAAGAAGATATTCACCAACCTGTCCATATTCAGAAACACTAATTTCAGACATTTTTACCTGGCTTTTGTTAGATTATTTCAGCAGATGATTATTGCACAAATTACATGCAAAGTCAATTTAAAATAAAAGTAAAAAATATTACCATACTGCAAATTAAAATTCACATAATAATATATTTGACATTATAAACAGATGAATGCTATGATAATAGAATGAAGAATGAAATCCTGGAAAATGACATATCTTATTATACCAGTTACTGGCAGAAAAATTTGGAGTCGATTGAAGAAATAACGGTCGAACTTAAAAAACTCATACTAAATCTTGAAGATAAGCATTTAAATGAAAATGAATTGCATGAATCAATAGAAAGTAAAATAAATCTTTTACTGACAATTTATTCAAGTTATAATTCAATAAAGGGCCGTGAATATCTTCAGAAAATAAAAGCACTCTATAAAAAATATAATCATTTTTATAAAAAACAGTCCATCTGTCTTAACACAATCAATTACATGATGCAAAAGATAGATGAAGAGAAAAACACCTCGTTAAGTAATTTCCCGGGATTGAAGCATGAAGAACCGTCAATTGATAAATTTAATCAGGGTGAATACAGATACAGCCGTGAAAACAGATATAATCATAAGTGGCTTTGTTTTTCAAGAAACGGTTCAAGATTTATAATAAACTATGATACAATTAAAATAATTTCCGTTTCTGAAAATGATATTGTTTTTTCTGAAGAGAATTTATATCTTAATTATAATGATACCAGAAAAATAATAACAGACCTTTTCCATGAATCAGTATTCTGTAAAAACAGAATACCATCAACAGTTATTATCAAAGATAATTCCGTACTTTACGGTGCCGATTCAATTGATAAGAAATTTCTTGCCAATAAAGACATCTTATCCGCAAGCATTAAAAAATATAACTTTTTTAACAGTGTAGCTGACGGTTATCTTAAACTTGGCGGTAAAAGATATATTATGCTTAAATAAATTTTAAAAAATTTTTAAAAGAATCCTCTAAAATTACGTTATATACATAGAGGATTAAAAAATGGTAAATTCAGATATTCACTGCACTTCAGCCAATATGGACATCATTTTCTTCAACAAACTTAATGAGGCATCCTGTTTATTCGACATATCCTGTAAAACAATATTCAAAGATCTGATTAAAACAGTCAAACAGAACATCCATTGCAAAAAAATTTCCGGAATACTTACCGAATATCAGAATCATTCACCGGAATGCTGGAAAAAATTCAATTATTCTCTTGATAATAATGAAATTGAAATTTTCGGATTATTAAGGCAAAAGTATAAAATTTCAATTTCAAAATTAGCTTTTATCGGTTTTATTCTTTTCTGGGAACTTTTAATGCATAAATATAAAGAGCGACTTAAATTAACGATACCGAAAGAAATCATATTTAGTTACTTAAAAATTCAAGAAAAATTTAAATATTTAATTCCGGTTTTCCGCAAACGACTTGAAATATCCAAACTGGAATAAAATTAAGAAATAAAAACTAACAGAATAATACATATTTTTTAAAAGAAAATACACTATTGAATAATAGTGTATTTCTTCTGATTAAAACTTAATTTCCACTCCGAAATTCGGAATCGGGAAGCCTTTTTCTTTATACATGCTAGGATTGCTGTCACTGTAAGGCTCGTTATATTTCCAGTCTTCAAACAGTTCCCGTTCAACAAAAAGACCGTAAGCATCAATTACTTCTATATACCATTTGACATTTCCCCAGGAATAAGAAGATAAATATGAATAACGCAGATCTAGCCGGTGATTAAACGGAAGCTGTTTCGAGTTTATATCCGTACTGTATTCTTCACCGTACCTGATAGTTCCAGACGGTAACAGAGTCTGTTTCTCACTGCCGACTATCGGTGTATAATAATCCCCGCTAAGCAGCTGAAATCTTCCGCTGAAGGTATGCTTTCCAAGTCTGTAACCGGCAACAAGTTTTAAAGCATGATCCCTCTGCGCATCACTTGTTTTATATTTATCCCAATATGCATCCGCATACAGAGGATCACTGATTCCTGATTTATATCTCGAAATGTTATATGTATAACTCATCCAGCCGAAAACACCGTTGCTTTTTTCCTGTCTGTCCTTACGGATCATAATTTCAGTTCCGTACGTCACTGCGCGTCCGGTTGTTTCTCCGTAACGCATCACACCGTCCACTTCCCGTGAAAAATATACAGGTTCGTTTGTAAAAATGTTATAGTAACCTTCAACCGAAAAAGTAAGCAATTTATAAAGCTGCTCAACACCTAAAGCATTATGATACGCTACTGTAGGTTCAACATCATCACTTGCTTCACTTAGATAAGGCATACTCTGGAAAATCATCGGATTCACCTGGAAAAAGGATGAATATCTTCCGCCTGCATATGAAACAGTCGTATCCGATGCAAATGTGTAACTGGTCATTATCCGCGGATCAAATGTAGCCTGGCCTGTTCTTTTCAGATAGTCCGATCTGACTCCGGTATTTAATTTTAAACCGCCTATTTTAATACGGTTATCAGCATAACCGTTTACTATCTGATTTGCAACATTCTTTGAATAGTCTCTGGTGGATATATCGTCATAAGGATTAAACGGTTCCGAATAATTATCCACAACTAATGACTTGCCATCAACTGTGAAATAGTAATATGTATATCCGAGGCCAATATCAAGAGATGATATATTCTTCCACCATTCAAAAGAAAGATCATCCTTAACTGATACAATATAAGGCGTGTTGTTTATTTCAAAATCTTTCAACCATTGAGGTGCATCAGCAGAGCCGGAATATAAAAAAGTTCTGTTATTGGAAACTGAAACAAATGAAAATAGCGTATTGGTAATTTTACCGGACTTATAATCGTAATACAGTCCGATATTATTAAATGATGTATCATTACTCATTTGAAGATCCGTCATCAATGGATCATCGCCTTCTTCCACATCAACCAGAGATTCGGTATTGACTGCAGTTTTATCTTTTGCACCGATGGCAAGAAGACGTACTGCATGTTTCTTGTTAAAATAATATTTTGTTTTAATCTGATAATCGCCGTAATCAGCTACAAACGGACTTTCGTTTCCGAATAATTCCGCTAAGCGGGGCAGTATTAGTGATAGATAACCGATACGTCCGGAAAGAATAGTATAACCTGTGTTAACTTTCTGCATCTCCCCATCAACCATTTCATATTTTTTAATCGGCATTTTTAATAAAAGTGCGGAACTAAGCAGACTGATATCGACTACACCGCTGAATTTATCAACTGTATCTATTGTATTAATGTTAATAATAGCGGCATTAGCATCTCCGAAGTTTACCGGAAAAGAAGATGAATATAAGTCAATCTCTTCCATTAAATCATTTGAGATTACTGAATGCAGTCCAAGCATATGCATTGGATTATCGATAGGCATGCCGTCAATATAATATCTGTTAAATGAAGCATCTGCTCCTCTTATTTGAAGCGGACCGAAAAAACCGTCAGTCCTTTCTACTCCCGGTAGCGAAGTCAGTGCACTTATTGAATCTCCGAATGACGCCGGAGTTTCCTTCATATCCTCCTGCGTCATGGTTCTTCGGGATATAGTCTGTTTTTCCTTTTTTGCTGTAATCGTCAATGCGCTTCCGCTGATACTTAAAGGTTCAAGCAGAAAAGTTTCATTGTAATCAGAAGTAACTTTAATTTTTTTCTGAATATATTTCAGTCCGTCGGAATTTACAATTACAGTATATTCACCGGGTTCGGAAATTTCGATTTTAAATTTACCATAGCGGTCTGAAAAAGCTCTTGATTTTGTTTCAAGAATTACTATTGAAGCGAATTCCACCGGTGTTTTATCAATACTGTTCAGTACCGTTCCGCTGAATGTAATCTTTGCAGTCTGTGCAGAAAGTACCGCAGAAAACATAAAAACAATCAGTAAAAATATTTTTTTCATGACACCTCTCAATTTAATAATTTAAATTTAAACGGATAGGACATTTTAATCGGAACGGCATGCCCGTTAACAATCGGTGGTGTAAATCTTGCACCGTTTAATATTTTTTTTACATCCCGTATAAAAGATTCACTTATTGAAGCATATCTGTCAGGCGGCAGATCTTTACTTAATCTGATACCCAGAATTGTCACCTTAAGGACTTTTCCCTCAGCTGAGATAAGAAGTTCAACATTCACGGTTGCTTCTATCTCATCAGTCATGGCTTCTGACGGATAAATCCTCTTCAGCTTCCCGATTACTTTCGGTTGTGCGATATTCGGATAAAAAGATATATCAATCGCATCCTCAGCATCTGAAGTTCCTACAGCCCTTTCAACATCTGAATTTTCATTTGTATCATCAGACGGTTCAGTAGTAATTTCCCTGGTTACTTTTCTTTTAGGTGATTTCATTTCGTCCATGCTAATGAATTCCAGTTGAGTAACAGTTTCAGCCGCATTTTTTATATCACCGTAAAACGATACTTTGAACAGCAGTATGACCATAAATACCGCAGATATCACAAATGATATCATATAGGGATGTCTGCTGTCCAACTCAGCCGCTTTCTCTACTATTTTCATTTTACCTGCTTTTGAATTGCTATCCATCTATTTTTCTGCCTTCGGTTCTGACATAAACACAATATTTAAAAAATCCGATTCCTGCAGAACATTAAGAACTTTCTGTATAGACTCATACGGAAGCGACTTATCGGCGGTAATTGAAATTGATCTGTCTTTTTCAAGTCCGCGCAAAAGAAGTTCATCCTGCAGTTCGCTTAACTGTATTGTTCTGCCGTCAAAAAAAATATTTTCATTTTTACTGATGGTAATATATAAAGTATCCTGTTCAGCACCCTGTGTAACTGCCGTCGGCAGTTCAACTTCAGCTCCTTTGGGAGGTTCTGTGCTTGTTGTTACCATAAAAAAAACCAGAAGCAGCAGGGCGATATCCGCCATTGAAGCCCCAAACCCTGCCATCTGAATTTTACTTAACATTGATTTTTTCATAATTCTTCTATCATTTTTACCGAAATTTTTTTTATTCCTGACTCTTTTACAATACTTAAAGTATCAATCATCCTTTCATATCTTATACGTGCCTGCATTCTTATCAGCACAACAGTGTCATCTGTCAGTCCTTTTTTTATGTTTAATTTTTTTGCAAGCTGTTCTGAACTTAAAACTTCATCGTCACAGGTGTATGAATTTTCATTTGGAATAATTTCAATTATTCTGTCCTCACTTACATGAACTGATCCTGCGCTTTTTGACGGTAAGGACAGAAACAGTCCCTGCCTGACCATAAAAGATCCGGTTACGATGAAAAAAATAAGAAGCAGAAACGCCATGTCACCAATAGAAGTTGAATCAAACTGCTTGATTTCCCTATTGAGACTTTTTATATCCTTTCGTTTCCTTTTCTTAATAAGAATTGGGTTCATTTCTATTCACCTTTGCTTATACTTTCAGAAATGGATGGATATTTTGAAATCAGCTGCATTATGACATCCTCCGCACGGCTGTTCTTGCTCTGAATGATGTGCATAAAAAAATAATAAGCGATTAATGTAGGTGCTGCTACCATTAACCCTCCCGCAGTTGTAATCAGTGCAACCTGAATTCCGACCGCCACAACTTTCGCATTAACTGTCGTTGCCGCAGCTATGGAAGCAAATGCACTAATCATACCTATTACAGTGCCCAGGAACCCGACTACCGGCGCTATGTTTCCGATTCCTGCAAGAAGTGCAAATCCGCGCTCAAGATTATTGGAATAAATGAAGAATGCTGATCTTAATTCATCTTCAATATCTTCCTTGTATTTAAGTTTTGTTTCGGAAATGATTTTGGGAAATCCTTCCTTAATGAAATTATCTGTCCAGACTTTCATTCGTGTAAAATAAATTATACGTTCAATAATAATAGTCATGGCACCTATCCCCAGAAGAATTAATGCAATCATTAAAGGGCCGCCCTTTTTTACTGTGGAAAAAAGATTGTCTCCTCCTGATAAATCACCGTTTTCCTGAGCATAAATCAAAATGACTCCTGCACCTATTATTACTACTGG
>JAFGJZ010000141.1 GCA_016928815.1 Spirochaetota bacterium | reverse complement strand
TGTTGATAAACCGCCGTGTACCGGACGGTATGCACGGTGGTGTGAGAGGTCGACTGACAAACTAACTGTCAGTCTCCTACTCGATCATTTAATGGAATGCTTATTCAATTGTATTTATTAAAAATAAATTGACAAATCTGTTTGTTTGCTTTAATTTCAGTTTAATTGAAATTATTGTTTCATGTGATATTTTCAAAACCTGGTTAATTGGTCATGATTTTGGGGCGGGTATAATGGTGAAAAACATACCGGCTTCTCTGTTCCAACAAATCCGGAGGCTTTTTTATTGAGACCAGTTTGTTGAAAATAATCAGGTAACATAACATCAATTTCTGTGCCATTATGAGTAATGCACCAGATACTTTCATATCTATCAGTTGTTATTAATAAATTTACCATAGCAGTGACATGAGTCATTATGTTAAATTATCATGTTTAACAATGAAACAGATTATTATTTTCATTTTCCTGCATTTCAACTTGCATAACTGAGTTGACATAAATAATTTAAATGATAAATATAATTAAAATAAGTAATGGAGACATTTATGACTGATAGAACAAAACTGGTTGCACCGTGCGGAATTGACTGCGGAATCTGCGAATTGTATGAGAGCAGAAATAACAGTAAACTGATGGATTATCTTATTTCAAAAGGAATTCCTCAAAATGTCCTTCCCTGTGACGGCTGCAGAAATATTGAAGGCAAATGTCCGGTAATTCAGGGTGACTGCGCTACTTTTGAATGTGTGAAGGAAAAAGGTATTTCATTCTGTTATGAATGCAGTGACTTTCCATGCACTAAACTGGCTCCATCAGCAGACAGGGCGAATATCCTACCGCATAACATGAAAGTATATAATCTGTGTTCAATCAGAAGAGACGGTGTGGAAAAATTTGCAGAAAAATCTTCAGAAATAAAAAAGACTTATTATGAGGGTAAAATGGAAATCGGCAATGGTCCGAAATCATGATTTGTTTCCGGCTGACATCGTAAAAAATGTATTTATTTGCTGTTCGTATTTAATGATGAAAAGGCGGGCATATGAATGATATGAAATTTCCGAGCAATTTTATTTTCGGTGCTGCAACAGCGGCATTTCAGATAGAAGGTTCCGCATATGCTGACGGCAAGGGGCCATCCATCTGGGATCAGTTTTCACACCGTAAGGGAAAAATTCGTAACGGCGATACCGCGGATATTGCCTGTGATCATTATAAAAGGTATAATGATGATCTTTCACTTATGAAGGAATTAAATCTTGATGCTTACCGGTTTTCTGTCTCGTGGCCGAGAATATATCCTGAAGGTACCGGAAAAATCAATCAGAAAGGTCTTGATTTTTACAGCCGACTGACTGACGGGCTGCTTGAAAAAAATATTGAACCGTTTGCAACTCTTTTTCACTGGGATCTGCCCCTGGCTCTGCAGAGGAAATACGGGGGTTTTGAAAACAGGGATACTTCAGACTACTTTGCCGAGTATACTGAAACAGTTGTCAGACATCTCGGAGACAGGGTGAAGAACTGGATTACTATTAATGAACCTTTTGTTTTTGCAGCATGCGGTCATCTTCTAGGTGTTCATGCGCCCGGGAAAAGAAGTCTGACGGCATATTTTAAAGTCATACATAATCTTCTTCTGGCTCACGGTAAATCATTGCAGGTGATCAGGGGAATCAACCCTGACAGCAGAGCCGGTATCAGTTTGAGTTATTCTCCCGTGCATCCAGCAACTGATTCTGAGAAAGATAGACAGGCATCGTTGCTTGCGAATCAGTTTATGAATCACATTACGCTCTCGCCATTATATAATGGGGAATATCCTGAACCGCTCCGGCGGAAGATGCGGTTTTTTATTCCCAAAATCAAGGACGGAGATATGAAAATTATTTCATCCCCTTCCGATTTTCTGGGACTTAACGTTTATACTCGCGATCATGCATTGCATAAATGGTATGTTCCTTTTCTGAAAAGCTGGATCGTCAGCAAAAAAATTCCGGAAGCCGAATTTGAAAAAAACGGGAAAGAATATACAAGTATGGGCTGGGAGGTTTATCCTGATGCCATCTATGAAGTTTTGAAAACTGTACAGAATGATTATGGGAATCCTCCTGTATATATAACTGAAAACGGTGCCGCTTTCAATGATTCTGTCATGGATGGAAAAGTACATGATGAAAAGAGAATAAGGTTTCTGCAAGGTTATCTTGAAAAGGTAAATGCAGCTTCCCGGGAGGGAGCCGATGTGCGCGGATATTTCTGCTGGAGCCTGATGGATAATTTTGAATGGGCTGAAGGTTCTGGCAAACGGTTTGGTCTTGTTTATGTCGACTATGAGACCCAGGAGAGGATAATTAAAGACAGCGGATACTGGTTTAAAAATTTGATTTGTTTAAAAAATGGTGAATAAATCAGATTGAAAACATTCAAATTAGAAAGAAAAAACCCTGATTATATCAGGGTTTAATTTTATTTTTTTCTTTTCTGCTTTTCTTTTTTTCGGGCATATCCGCATCTTTGGAAGCATTAAGCCTTTTGTTTTTACGGTAAGTAACTATGCCCTTGGTAACATAACCTGCTATGAAACCGGTTATTAAAGGGAAATAAAAAAGTATTATCAATGGAATCTGAAAACTGAAGAAAAGCACTTTAAAAGTAACCGGTTGAAGATTTGTCATTGATACGATTGTAACTGTAGCGACTAGTACAATCAGTACAATGTTTGAGATTTTTCTGCCCATACTGTTTATTCCCTCAATTTATTTCCTGTGACTGAATTCTTTTTCATCAATTCCGGATTCTTTTGCAATAACAGTACATTCTGCCGTAATTTCATCGGCTTTTTTTACAAGTGCAAGATAATCCGGGTTTGTAAAAAACTGAACGTTATTTTCAGGTGAACTGTTCTTTGTATTGTTATACAGTAATTCACCCATATCTGCAAATACTTCCAGAAGTTCCCGGTGTTTCAGAAATATTTTTGCTTTTCCTTTTGCTGCGATTGTGGCTTCTTTGGTTTTGTCAGCTGCAGTTTCCGCTCCCTGCCGGATGTTTTCAACTGCGATGTCAGTTCCTTTTTTCAATAAGTCTTTGACTTCATTCCAATAACTCATTTTATCTCCATATTGTTTATTTTTGGGCTTGTAGTAAAATTTAAGTAAAAAAATGGTAATATTTCATCTAACTTTATAATAATCGTCTTAATTTAAATGTCAATAAATAAAGTAACTTTTGGGTACGTACCTGTTACGTAGCAGGTACGTATTATAACAGAAAACAGGGTAATTGAGAAACATTTCTTCGAAAACAAAAATGTATCAAATAATTGTTATATCTCTTGACTTTTATTACACAAAATTATAGTTATTCCAAAGAGTATTCCGTAGATTACCATCTCTGTCAGTTACTGCGGATTGGAGTCTTATAGCTTGAAATGGAAAGAAATTATGCAAAAACGGTCATTCTGCTCTTAAATTCAGTTCCGGAGACAATAATAAGGTGCCTGGCAGGTTCAGGATATACACTCCGCTTTGAACAGTCTGCAGTACCTGCAATTAAAGCAGATGCTCTGGAAGATATCAGTCTGGTTTTAATTAATTCTGATAATATTAATAATTTTAATTTCTATGAGACTGCATCTTCAATACTCAATATTAAAAAACTTCCTGTGATTTTTGTTACATCTGAATTCAGGGATGATCTGATCAGTAAGACTGAAAATCTGCTGCATTTTGGTTACATATCTGCAAAAGCTGAAGAGTTTATAATTAAATCAGCAGTTGAAAATGCATTAAAAATCCATAAATCAGATTTATTTCAGACTGGAAAATACAGCAGCATGGACATAACACCCGGCATTAATCCGGATAAGCATACAGCAGGGGATCTGCTAACAAATGAAGAAGTTCTTTTTCAGGTATTCAATATAATTAATGATCCGGTAACAATAATACAGTCAGATGACGGTATATGTTTGTTTGTTAACAGAGGATTTACGGATTTAATCGGTCTTAGGAGATCTGAAGTTGTGGGACATTGTTTTTCCGATTTCAGACTATGGGTTGATCCGTCAGTCAGAAATATAATGACTGCCGCTATTTTGGAAAAAGGTTATATTGACAGTCTTGAATCAGATTTCTATTGTGCAGATGGAAAAATAATAACAATTCTGCTGTCTGCAAAACTGATTAATTTTAAAGGAAAAAACTGTATAATCACAATTTCACGGGATATTACTGAACGTAAAAATTACGAGGAAATTTTAAAAAAGCAGAATGATCAATATGCAGTATTGACTGAAGAATATGGTCTGCTGATCAAGGAACTCGAGCATGTTCAGCATACATTGACGGAAAGTGAGGAAAAATACCGTACGATCGTCCAGAACAGCCATGAAATTATTTTTACTGTTCTTCAGGACGGAACGTTTACTTATGTATCGCCCGGCTGGACTAAATTGCTGGGACATGACATTAATGAGATTCTGAGTCATAACTTCAGGGAATTTATTCATGAAGACGACTGTAATGAATTTTTCAATTTTCTTAACAGCTTTTCCGGCACTTCTGATCTGCATGTTAAACAGGGTTTTAATATTGAATACCGTGTTTATAATTCTGATGATCAGTTAAGATGGCATCATTCGGCTCTTGTCCCGCTATATGATGATGCCGGAGACGTTATTTATTTTGTTGGCAATGCAATAGATTTTACCGACAAAAAAAATGCAGGAGATGAATCAGCAAAACTTCTTGCTGAAAAGGAGATTCTCCTGAAAGAGGTTCACCACAGAATTAAAAATAATATGAATATAATGACAAGTCTGCTGTCCCTTCAGATAAATTCTCTTGATGATCCGGCTTCGGTAAAGGCTCTTACTGATGCGCGGAACAGACTGCATAGTATGAGTGTTCTGTATGAAAAACTTTACCGCAATGATGCCTTCAGGGAAATGTCGGTGAAAGCATATCTGGTTCCATTGATAAATGAAATTGCTTCAAATTTTGAATGCAATACTTCAGTAAATCTTGAAGTCGACATTGAAGATTTTTCTATTGAAGTAAAAAATCTGTCATATTTAGGGATAATTCTTAATGAAATTCTTACCAATATTATGAAATATGCTTTTCCGGAAAAGACTGACTGCAGTGTTGAAATTTCGCTCCGCAGAAAGGATAATTTAATTATAATGGAAGTATCGGATAACGGCATAGGGCTTCCTGATAATTTCAGTTTGGAACATTCTTCCGGATTCGGATTCAGATTAATTGAAATGCTTACAAAACAGTTCAACGGAAATTTTGAAGTGAACGGAAACAACGGTACTTATATACGGCTGGAATTTTTTCTTTGCATTTCGCCGAATTTACCTGAATGAGAAATTCTTACATTACATTTAAATAATGATGAAATTCTATATCCTGTTGTTTTCTCTGTCGTGTCTGATTGCGGTTTTAATATCTTTTTTAAGCATAAAAAATGTTATCAGAAGAAACGGAATCAGTAAAAAAACCGACAGCAGTGAAATTAATGCACCGAAATTTTTTTCCAGCAAAGGAGCTCCCATAAGCACAAAATCATAAATTCCGTGAATTAATATAGCTGCAGCAAGTCCTTTTATGAAATACAGGTTTCTTTCCCCTGCTGTTGCGGAAAATTTCGCTTTCCCGATATAATAACCCATAATTCCCGCCGCCAGCGCATGCAGGGGAATTGCTGTGAATGCCCTGATTAGAGCAACTCCAATGCCGCTGTTCATTACGTATAATATATTTTCCATGCAGGCAAATCCCAGTCCTGCGACCACACAGTATATTATTCCGTCAACTTCTTCATCAAAAAAAGGTTTGTTGTAGATGAAAATCCTGACAATGAGAAATTTAAAAGTTTCTTCGCTTAAAGCGGCTATTATGAATGCATTAATAAATACTGCAGCTAATGGTGATTTATCAAAAAGGAAACTTAAGTACTGAAAAACATATTCAATGATTATTATCGGGATCGTGCTGATTATTCCAAGAATAAAAATTTTTATTATCTGTGATGCAGGTTCAGGTTTTGCAGAATCTTTTCCGTAAAAGTATTTAACAAGAAAAATGGCAGGAGTTACTGCCATGATGAATGAGATGGTAATTTTTAATATTTCTGTCATGATTTTTTATTCTCTTCAATGCTGTGGTTGTCAATGAAATTATATTTTTACCGGATTATATATTTAATTAATACTTGATTATTCTCATGTTTTCCCATCATATGCAATTGCATTCTTCTGCGGAATTAATTGAACATGGAGATGTTTTTATGGTGAAAATTTTTTTTAAATATATTGCGGTTTTTCTGCTGCTGATTTCCAGGATAAGTGCATTTCCGGAATCGGGTCAGCAGGAAAAAATTCTGCTTGTTGTTCCTGATACAGGTTTTGATGAAATGCAGTATGTAGTAGCAAGGGCAAAACTGGAGGATGCCGGTTTTATTGCCGAGTCAGTCAATTTAAACGGCGGATTTTCCGTTGGAAACAAAGAATTAAAAATAATGCCTGACCTTAAATTAAGTGAAGCAGTTCCGGAAGATTATGCAGCGGTGCTTCTGACAGACTGTAATAACACGGATGAATTGCAAAAAAATGTTTATTTGAACCGTATATGCAGATCTTTTGCCGGCTCCGGAAAGATTATCGGTGCTGCCGGAAACGCTCCGCTGGTCCTTGCCGGGTTTTCTCTTTTGAAAAATAAGAAAGCAGCATGCTGGCCGTCAGTATCTGAAGAACTTAAACTTTCCGGCGCTGATTATACAGGAAGTGTTATCTGTGCATCCGGAAATATAATTACCGGCATGGGAGGTTCTGATGATAACATCATTCAATTCGTAAATGAATTTGCGGAACTTGTCAGAAATAAAAAATCAGCCGGACCGGAATATAAATCAAATGATGAAATTAAATTCAGATATTATGACCGTGAAAAAAGGTTCATAATGACGCAGAATAAAAAAGTGCGTACCGGCTCCGTATATGTGCCGGAAGCATATGATGAAAATAAACTCCATTCACTTGTTTTTGTTCTGCATGGTACAGGCGGAAAAGGCAATGACATGTATGAGAAAGGTTTTAACCGGTATGCTGAAGATCTGGATTTTATTGTAGTCTATCCTGACGGTTACAACGGCGACTGGGATATACTTCCCGGCAGGAAAACTGAATCTGATGATGCCGGGTTTTTCAGATCATTAATCGGAATTTTCAGTACTGATTACAGCATAGATATGAAAAGAATCTATTTTACCGGTCATTCTCTCGGAGCATTCATGACATACAGTCTTGCAAGTGATATGAATGATCTGATTACGGCAATAGCTCCTGTATCAGGTCTTGTTTATACTCCGCAGAATGATGATTCAGCGCCTACTAACATTTCAATTCTTCACCAGCATGCAGTTGATGATTTTAATGTTCAGTTTGTGAATGATACTCCGTTTCCTGAACCATACGGAGTAATGGACTCGCTGAAATACTGGCGCCGCCGCAACAGGATGGACGTAAAGGAAAAAAAAATCAGCATTCGCAGCGGAGTGGAAGCCGTTATCTGGAATGGTAGGGACGGTAAAACCGATGTTGAGCTGATAAAATATGATACAGGCGGCCACATGTGGCCTTCAACTGCCACCGGAGAGATATGCAGTTTCTTCTATAATCATCCTCCGAGAGAAAATAAAATAGATATACCTGCGGCGCAGATAAAAGGATATTATGACCGGGGAAAACAGATAAATATTCCCGTCAGCGTTCAGAAAAACGGGCTGGTAAAAAAAATCAGATATTTCGCAAACGGAAAATTTGCAGGTGAGGACGTGAAAGCTCCGTTTGTTATGGAATTGATAAATTATCCGGAAGGAGTTTACAGAATAACTGCTGAAGCTGAGTTGAAGAACGGCGCCAGAATTTTTTCCGGCAGCAGCGTGCAGTTTGCCATTACAGCACCCGATGCTGCGAGAAACTGTTCAGTGAAATCCTCTTCCGATGAATCTACATATAATACAGCTGAAAATGTGACCGACGGTGATCAGTATACGCGCTGGTCCAGCCGGTATTCGGACGATCAGTGGATTGAAATAGATCTCGGAAGAATAAAGAAAATATCCGGTGCGGTACTTGTATGGGAAACGGCGTTTGCTGCCGCCTATGAAATACAGGTTTCCTCCGATGAGCAGAAGTGGAAAACCGTTTATTCAACGGATAAGTGTCCAGGCGGAACAGAAAAAATTAACTTTGAACCGGTTTCGGGAAGATATGTCAGAATGTCGGGCATCAGACGTGCAACTCAATGGGGTTATTCCCTTTGGGATTTTCTGGTTACAGCGAAATAATTATTTAATTTTTGAATTAAATAATTATTGTAAATTACGTGCTTTTATAGATAATTGTTTTAATAAATTTTCAGGATAAAAATATGAAAAGCAATTTTAAAATAGAAACTCTCGGAGAATGTACGGTTTCTTCGCCCATATCCAGTGTATGTTTTGTCGAGGACAGTCAGAATGTCCGTTATGATGCCGTAGTTACGGATGGAAAGAACTGTTCTGAAGGAGAACTGCTTGAACTTGCCGGTCCAAGAAAGAAAATTTTTTTCAATCCCGAAAAAACAAAGGCTGCGATTGTAACATGCGGCGGATTGTGTCCGGGTCTGAATGATGTTATCCGCGGTCTTGTAATGGTTTTATGGTACATGTACGGTGTTAAGGAAATTCTGGGGATACGGTACGGTTATCAGGGACTTACTTTTTCTTCGGAAGATAAACCTGTAAAGCTGTCTCCTGAAGTAGTTGAGGATATAAATACTCAGGGCGGTACAATTCTCGGTTCCTCGAGAGGAGATCAGTCTCCTGTGGAAATTGCCGATTTTCTGGTTAAAAACGGCATAAATATACTTTTTACGATCGGTGGAGACGGTACACAGCGCGGAGCTTTGAAAATTGCAGAGGAAATAAAAAAACGCGGTGAAAAAATTGCAGTAATAGGAATTCCGAAGACCATTGATAATGATATCGCTTTTACAGAAAGAACTTTCGGATTCGAAACTGCAATTGAGATGAGCCGCCTGCCCGTGATTTGTGCGCATAAAGAAGCAAAAGGTGCTAAAAACGGAATCGGACTTGTAAAACTAATGGGACGTGATTCGGGATTTATCGCCGCAAATGCAACCATGGCAACAAGTGACGTAAATCTGATTCTTGTGCCCGAGGTTGATTTCAGACTTGAAAACGTGATGAAATATCTTGAATGGAGAATGCTGAACAAATCGCATGCGGTAATTGTTGTTGCTGAAGGTGCAGGGCAGAATTATGTTAAGGACAGCGGAACTGACGCTTCGGGAAACAAACTTCATGGTGATATCGGACTTTTCCTGAAAGACAAAATTAAGGACTATTTCCGGGGGAAAAATATTCCGGTAAGTATTAAATATATTGATCCGTCATATACGATACGGAGTTCGGAAGCAAATGCAAATGATTCAGTATTCTGTTTCCAGCTTGCCGAGAACGCCGTTCATGCAGCCATGACAGGCCGAACAGCAATGGTTATCAGTCTCTGGAACAATCATTTTGTGAATATTCCTGTGCAGAAATCCGTTGAATATAGAAAAAAAATAGATCCGAACGGTCTCTTCTGGCAGAGTGTTTTAAATAATACCGGTCAGCCTGAAATGAAATAATAAAAACTCCAGTTTATCGGAAAAAGGATAATTTATGTATGTTTTAGTTTTTAACTGCGGATCTTCATCTGTGCGCTATCAGCTCATAGATTCGGAGACAAAAAAAGCGAAATGCAGCGGTCTTCTGGAAAGAATCGGTCTGCCTAAATCCGTACTTACTCACCGTGTCAACGGTGAAAAACACATTTTTGAAAATGATGTGGAAAATCATGATACAGCCGTAAAAATGATCCTGGATACTTTAACGGATTCATCCATTGGAGCAATCTCCAGCCTGGATGAAATTGAAGCTGTAGGTCACCGAGTTGTGCACGGAGGTGAAAAATATTCTACGGCTGTTCTGATTGATAAGGAAGCGGAAAAAAATATTGAGGAATGCATTCCTCTGGCTCCGCTGCATAATCCGGCAAATCTGATGGGAATCAGGGCCTGTGATAAATTCATGCCTTCCATTCCCCAGGCTGCGGTTTTTGATACTGCATTTCATCAGACAATGCCTGAATGTTCCTACATGTATGCGATACCTCATGAGTTTTATGATAAATACAGAATCAGAAGATACGGATTTCATGGAACCAGTCACCGTTATGTTTCAAGAAGAGCGGCTCAGCTTTACGGCCGTGAACCTGAGGATCTGAAAATAATTACATGTCACATGGGCAATGGAGCATCAATTGCCGCCATTAAAAACGGAAAAGTAATCGATACATCCATGGGTTTTACTCCTCTTGCCGGACTGATTATGGGAACACGCTCCGGTGATATTGATCCTTCAATAATTCCGTTCATAATGAAAAATGAGGGAGTTGATGCGGATTTTATTGATACAATGCTGAATAAAAAATCCGGTGTTCTCGGTATAACCGGGATTTCTTCGGACATGAGAGATATTGAAAACGCGGCGTGGAATCTGAAAGACAAAAAAGCACAGCTGGCTCTTGATATGTATCATTATAGAATCATTCAGTATATAGGGGCTTATACCGCAGCTATGAACGGAGTTGATTTAATTGTGTTTACAGGCGGTGTCGGTGAAAACGGCTGGGAAACCAGAGAGGAAATATTAAAGAATCTGACTTATCTCGGTATTAATCCTGATAAAGAAAAAAACAGGTGCAGGGGTAAGGAAACCGTAATTTCAGCACCTGGTTCTGCTGTAACCGTGATGGTAGTTCCGACTAATGAAGAACTTGAAATTGCGGAAGAATGTCTGAATCTTGTGGCCGGAAGACGGAAATAAAAATTTCTTGAAATTCCGGTTGCTTTCTGCATTGTCTGTATATGGAAAACAGAGATAAATTCATGCAGTATATTTCCCTGTTCGGACTGAACAGTGATTATACTGCAGATGAACTGGCAAAAGTATACAGAACACTTGCCAAAATAAACCATCCTGACGTCAATAAGTCATCCGAATCGGAAATGCGGATGGTCATCATCAATGAAGGATATGAGTTCCTAAAAAGAAATATAGGTGCCTTCGGAAACAACGATGCGGCAATTAAGGAAGAACCGGATTACCGGAAATACCGGAATGCATATGATATAATGAAAAAAGCTTTTGATGAATACTTCGGATATGAAAAATCACTGAATAAAAATAAAAAAAACATACTTCTTGAAAAACTGAATGAATCGAAAAAAATATTCGCTGACCTGATAAATAATCATCCGTCTTCAAAATGGGTTGCTGATTCAATAGACAGGGTTTTTCTTATAAATTTATGGATAGACGAGTAATTTCAGTTAGCCGGTTTTCTAAAGGATGCCAGTTTGGATTTCTTTTTTTCCAGTCTTGACAGGTGACCGTTTATTATTTTACGGTAATCAATTTCGCCCGTGACAAAAGAATAACGTTCCGATTCGATGGAACCAAGATCAGTGGTCAGTTTTACCGTTGATGCAGTTTTTGCATACTTCAGCGCCTGTTCCCAGTACGGTATTGCAGCCCTGTAATTTTCTTCAGCAATAGCAAAACTTTTAATCAGGTCCTCTTCATAGTGAACATCATAAAAATATACGTCCCGTTTGTCATATTGAGATGCAATACGCATGTAATCACGCATGATAAGAACATTGATTCTCATGAACATGAGATTTCTGTACTTGTAATACTCCTGCTCGGTAGTTATTCTGCATAGTGCTTTCGTCGGATGTCTGAAATTTACGGTAAGTGCAATTTTAAGCAGTCGGATGTTTTCCCGTAAATCGTTTTCATTATAATATAAAGGCATGCCGTACAGCAGATAGAAGTCCTCAACCTGCTGGGGATGCGTCATGTTGTATTTTCTTACACGCGGTATGTAATCTGAAAACGGGAGATATCGCTCTTCATTTTTTTCATTATTGAAGTACTGATATTGATAATCAACTGCTGAAACAGGTATGATGAAAAGAAATGTTATGACAAGGATAATGATTTTTTTCATAATTACTCTTAATATGGAACATATTTCAGCCGCATCTGCTGTTGTCTATATTATCGGTAAGTATTAAAATAATTTAATTCATTTATTCCGAAAAAAAGAGTTTGAGATATCTCAGCAGTGAATATACGTAATTCAGCTTTATGTCCGCCTCAATTGCCCAGGAACTGTCAGGAAATTTTTCAAGAACCTGGCTGAAATAGTGTTCCGATTTCAGTGCGTTTTCATGGGCGTCAGTCTGGTAAAAACGTCCCCTGTTGTGGCGGCTGTAAAATATTTCCTTGTGGGACTGATGAAGCATGTCTTCACCGGCAATATAATATTTATATGCTTCGACATCCACTACATTTGAATACGAATCAAGGATGTTCAGACATTCACTTGCCTTGTAGAAATTGAATATCATGCTGCTGAAAACCGAGAAGTGCTCGACCAGCTCAGTGTCGTCAGTTTTCTGCATCAGAACGCTGATTTTATGGTAATTTACCTTCAATGAGTTCGCAATTTCCCGGAATACCGACTTGTTCATTACATCTTCGCGGCGGGCGAGATTATTCAGATTGAACTGGAAATATCTGTACAGATTATCCTTTGTTTCCTCCCGGTAGCTCACAAACTGCTGAATGAGGGATTCACGGTAAAGTTCACTTGCAAATTCCTCCTGCTGCTTTCTGTGTTTGCTGTATTCGTCACGGTCGGTATATTTTTTCATGAATTCCGGTTCTTTGGAAGTGAATCGGTAACTCATGATGGAACTGTATGCGGAGTTGATCCCGGACATTATTTTATTAGCCCATTCAATTCTGTCCCGGTTTTTATCCGGATGATATTTCATGGCAAGTTTTTTAAAAGCTCTGGAAATTTCCTCATCTGACGCATCCGGACTCACGTTCAGTGTTTTATAGCATTCTCTAATATTAATATCACTCATTTAATGCACCATAATTAAATTTCATATAGAATAATCTGAACCACGATCAGCGCATAGCCGTA
>JAFGJZ010000140.1 GCA_016928815.1 Spirochaetota bacterium | reverse complement strand
AATATGCCGTAAATCTCCGTTCCAAGATTAACTTTTCGGAACAGCACAGGATATTCGAAGGTACACCTCAGAAAGATCCGAATGACCCCTCGAAAATTATATTAATCGTTGACCCATTTTCTGAAAATGAATCTTTTTATGAATTTGCCGTAAATTCAATTGCCCATATAGAGGAAATCGGTACAATTTCCGATAATGAAGGGAAAAACGCAATTCAGGTTAAATTATGGATTAAGAAAGGTACATTGGCCGTAGAATCAAAACCGTTTATTGTATAGCATTAGAAGGAACCTAAAATGACAAATGATATCATTCTTAAATTATATGAGTTTGCCCAGTATACACCGTTGATTGCATTTACATTGCTCTTTCTCGCAGGTTTCAATCTTCCGGTTTCCGAAGATCTGGTAATAATTGTTTCCGCTTCGATTGCGGCTACAATTACTCCTGATAAAACATTCATTATACTTCTTGCATGTTTTTCAGGAGCTTTCATAAGTGATGTTTTTGTCTATTTAATCGGTAAATATTTTGCGGTCAGGATAGTTAATCATAAATATGTACGTAAAATAATTCCCGCATCGAAAATTAACACGATTGCCATTTTTTTTAAAAAATACGGTTCCAAAACCCTGTTTTTCGGCAGATTCATTCCATTTGGTGTGAGAAATGCCATTTTTATGACATGCGGTCTGGTTAAAATGGATTTGTTTCATTTTACAATTATTGATTTGTCAGCTTTGACTTTGACAACAGCAATACTTTTTTTTCTTGGATATAAATTCGGTGAAAATTATTCAAGAATTTTGAATTTTGTAGGTCATTTTAAAATACTGGTTATCATCGTAATAATAATTATAATTATCATTAAATTGATCTTCTATTTCATAAGGAAGAAAAATGAAAGTAGAAAAATTTATCTGCTTAAAGAATAGTCTTTCGGGGAAATGTCATCATAATCAGGTATTTTCATACACCTGAATCCGGCAATATTGTCTTCAGTTAAATTTGGAATACCGCCATATGCTCTTTTCTGGATAGTCTGATCAATGATGGAATCAAACCAGCCGCCGCCTTTTATTACTTTCAGTTTTTTACCGAAAAGCGGATTATTCATACGGTTATTCTGATATGAGTCATACCAGCTTGAAGTCCATTCCGGAGCATTTCCTGACATATTAATCGTGCCGAATGCGGATATATTCTGTTTAGCAAAGGATTTAATCGGCATCAATCCAGGGTTTATGTTATTTTTTTTGCTGTATTCTCTGCTATTGGAAAAATCCTCATTTACCTGATTGCCCCATGGAAATCTTGTAGTTCTAAGAAGTTCATAATAACCGTCACTTACCTTGATCTGTTCATATTTGCTGTTGCCGCTGCCGGCCTTTTCCCATTCATTTTCAGAAGGCAGTCTTTTGCCGGCCCATTTTGCATATTTTTCAGCTTCATAATAAGATACGAGTACCGGTAAATCAGGATTTTTTTCAGCAAAAGAAATGTCATTCCAGGAACGGGGTGCAGCGGAACCTGTCACTTTGACAAACTTCAGATAATCAGAATTTGATACTTCGTATTTATCCATGTAATAATCATCAAGATATATTTCATGCTGAGGATATTCATCATTTACCGGACCGTTATTTCCAATAAGTGTTTTTCCTTTATTTATCAGAACCATTTCACGTGTATCTATTTTTGAAATTATATTCTGTTTATATTCAGTTTCATCCTTGCGCAGGAAATCAGGATATTCAAGTTTTGAAGAAACATTTAAAGTAACAAATCCTATTTCCTGACCGGCACGGATTTTAAATTTTTTATCGGTAATTTTAAGTTCAGCTATAATTTTAAATTTTTTCCCCAGAGGTGCAATGGAAAGGATGCTGAATTCAGCCACTTTTTTTTTGTCTTCAAGTATATAAAACCCTGTATCGTTAAGTGTTTCGTCAGTAATTATGGTAATTATGCTGTCCTTTCGGATGGAATCAATTTTGCCCTTATAAATATACACGGCTGTGGATGCGGAAAGATCGGTAATAACCGGTATTAGAAAAAAGATAAGTATCAGCTTTGATAGATTTTTAAATCCGGCCATCTTAAACATGTAAGTTTTCCTCCATAAACTGCGCCTGTATCAATACCAATGATATTGTGTTTTTTATCTTTGTAAATTTTTCCTCTGTGCTTATGTAGAAAATCGGTAACTGTGTGGCCGAAAATTACTGTTTTTTTATACCGGACACCGGAGTTAAAAAAATCATCTCTTATCCATATTAAATCATTATAGTAGTAATCATTCATTTCCAGTTCAAAAGGCGGTATTCCGGCATGTACTACAATGAAATCATCACCTTCATAATAATATTTTCCGCTGAATAAAACTTTTCTGTGATTTTCCGGTATTATAAAATCTCCAAGAACATTCTTATAGCTTTCTATTGTTTTCATACCGCCGTTCATATAGTAAATCTGGGGATCAAAACCACCGCGTAGATACATTTTAAGCATATCTTCATGGTTACCTTCAAGAAAAGTTACTTTATATCTGCTGTCCAGGTCTGCAAGATAACGTACGGTTTCATAGATTGCCGGTCCGCGGTCAATGTAATCTCCGATAAAAATAATCTCATCAATTTCCGGATTTATATTGCTGTAAATATAAATCATAATTTTCTGAAGTTTCTCCAGACAACCGTGAATATCACCGACTATGTAATAATTTTTATTCATTCTTTATTTTTAAAATAAGTTCATCAATGTCAAACGGAAATTTAATTACGCTTAATTCAGGATTCAGCGCTTTATCAGGTATGCATTTATTTTTTTCAGAACATATAATTACTGTTTTAATGGAAAAACTTTTTTGAAGGAAAAAATCATCGAAACTTTTCCATTTCTTAATAATATCATTACCATATACAATTAAATAATCAGGATTATACCTGTTTAGTGCGGATTCGATTTTATCAATATCAGAAACTTCTGTTGAAAAACCGTGATCCTCCAGATTATCCCTTAAAACCAGTTCAAGAATTTTATCGGAGACAATTATCATTACATTTCCGGATTTCTTTTTTTCTGAGGATGATACATATATTTTACGGATATCATTTACGGTTTTTAAAAAATCATCCGATGGAAAGGAGACTATTATCTGAATATCTGAAAAATGATTTGATTCATAAATATTTATAAGTCCGCCGATTTTTTTTATGTTATCAAACGGAATATTTAATCCGACTTTGAGATGCATATCATCCCCGGTTGAAAAAAACGGTTTTGTAAGTTTTGCAAAATCATTTATTCCTTTGGAGAGATCAGTAAAATTCATTAGAATTTTAACACTTGTGTATTCCTTTTCTACATGTATGTTTCCTTTTGACTCATTGTTGAAAAACTGTGCCATGCATAAAATAATGCTGAAAATGGAATCATTAAAAATGTTCAATGAGGTATTAATTTTCAATTCGTCACTTACAGTAAGAGTAATACAATTGAAATTCATAAGAGAAGATGATTTTTCTATTAACTTTCCAATTTCTACTGAGGGACTAAACACCTCATATGTCTGTTCAACGAATATATCATTGTATTTATCAATATCTTCATAAAATGCTATTGACAGTTTCATGAGAGAAGACATTACTTCCTTAAATTCATCAGGTATTGATTCGCCGAACCATTCTGTTGAATTTCTCGCCATTTGATCTATATTTTTATACAGGACGCTCATGAAAAAAGATTTTCTTTTTTCAAAATCCGCAGTCATTTTCTCAAGAGATTCCTGAATAATCTGTTCTAAGTTCATTTTACATTCCTGAATTTTGTAATTAATTCACGGATTATATCTTTTCCTTTTTCAAGACTTTCAATATTGTAGATACTGAACAGAATTCTACCCTCACACGCTGTAAAGGTGAATGTTCCATCTGTCTCAATAAATGCAGATTCGATGCCGTTGCTGCTCCATATTACATACTTACTTCCGGCTTTTATTCTGCTGTAAAATTCGGTTTTAGCATTAAATGCAGTATCTGAAATGCTGAAATAGACATCAACATTATCATTCTGATAAGAATGATAATATATGAAATAACCTGAAGTAAAGATATTGAATTTTTTAGGATAAAATGTAATTTCATCAAAATTAAAATTTGTTATTTCAGCAGGGATACGGGCATCGTCATCGATATGTTCATTAAAAAAATACAGAAAATCATTAAATGCAGCATATACATCATCATCCATAAAAGTTGCTGAAATTACAATAACATAACTGCCTTTGAATGCTATAAGTATTTTTTCACTAAAAATGGTTGTTTTAGACAGACTTTTATAGCTTTTTGTCATTTCATTATTGATAATACTGTAGGATACGACTGGATTATCGGTTTTACAGATATAAGCTGATATTCTGTTTTCCGGATTATTTATACTTTCATAAAGACAGTAGAAAGTTTTCTGAATGTTATAATTTTCAATATCATGATTTATGAATTTTAGTGATTTCTCCTGAACACCGGACGGTTTCCTGATCACTTTCCAGCCGAAAATATCTGCATCCGTAGGAAATAAAGAAACAAATTTATTGTCAGCTTTGTTTAGTGAAATGCATCCGCTGAGAAAAAATAATAATATAATCAAAACAAAATTTTTTCTTTTAAATCCGGTTATTATCGTCATCAAATTCATTTATAATTTCCTGAGTTCTGAAAAGCAAATGCTCATTCAGATATTGATCTAATAGTTCCTGGGGAATCATCCCTGATTCAACCAGTGTTTCTCCAAGCATTTTTCCTATTTTTTTCTGCAATTCAAGCGCATTTTGCAGCGTAACCTTGTCAATTACACCTTTTAAAATTAAAAATTCTCCGAACATTGAATCTCCTTTTTTAAGTTTATAATAAATAAAATTTTTTTCAATAAAAATATACATCATAAATAATTAAATTTCAGAAATATATCTTTATTTATTGAAATTATAGCGTATAGTATTATAATAAGTTATAATTAAATAATTCAGCATTTTATCTGCTGAACGGACAACAGAAAATGTTTAAGAAAACTAAAATAGATCTTACCTACATTAAACCGAACAGCAGTTTTATACGACCTCTTTTCAGCGAAGAAGGACATAAAATTCTGGAATCGCGTGTTGAACTTACTCAACCTGTCCTTGATACCATAATCAGCAAATACGGGTCAATTGTTTATTCCATTCAAACTTCTGAAAAAGTAGTAATTCCTCATTATAGAATGAAAATTGCCTATAATTCATCCAAAGAAATTCTGGATGAAATTGAAAAAACCGATAAACTGAGTAAAACCGGATATAAAATAGCTGAAAAAGTTATTGAAGATGTTCTTTCAGATCTCTATACCATTCAGATTGATGAAATTTCACTGTTGAAGGAACTTATGTCTTTTGATGAATATTTGTACAACCACTCTGTAAACGTAGGGATTATGACAGCTATCTTCGGAAAAGGCTTAAAAATGTTTTCCAGAGAGGAGCTTAAAAGTCTGACTCTCGGAGCATACCTTATTGATATTGGACAGAAAAAGCTTGATAAACAGCTTTTAAATAAAGAAGGCAGATATGATGTTAACGAACTTACAAAAATTAGAAGACATCCGCAGCTTGGATATGAGCTTATTAAAAATATTAATGATAAAGATGCAATAGTTCTTCAATCTATTCTATTTCATCATGAAAAATTCAATAACAACGGTTACTATCAGCTTCCTTATGAGAATCTGCCGATATATCCTAAACTTATTACTGTCTGTGACATTTATGATGCGTTAACCACCGTACGTCCTTTCAGGAAGGAAGCATTGTCCGCACCTAACGCTCTGAGGTCGGTAGTAAATACTTCAGATCTCATGGTGGACAGGAATATAATTAAGGATTTTGTCAGGATTATGACGCCTCTTCTTCATGAAGGGGAAAGTTTTATCTATCCGGGGGATATATGTGAATTGAACAGTCAGGAACTGGCACTGGTTAAATCGATTAATCCATCGGATATACTTAACCCTGTCGTGCTCGTATTCTGTAAGTTTGAAAGAATTAAAAATAATCTTAAAGTAATTTATTACAAGCATGTAACTGAGATTGATTTGAACTCGGATGTGCGTTATGTAAATAAAATTCTAAATAATGAAAATCAGATTTCCATGATAAAACAGGCTTTGATAGATAAGAAGCTTATGGATGAAATATAATTAATCCGAATGACCCCGCTTTTTGAAGACAACATGATAATTATTGTTGAAAAACCGGCTGGAGTTTTAAGTCAGGGTGATTACTCCGGTGATAAAACACTGATAGATGCCGTTAAAAATTATCTGAAAATCAAATATGATAAACCCGGAAATGTATTTCTGGGTGTCATTCACCGTCTTGACCGTCAGGTTTCCGGTATTATGGTTTTTGCCAGGAATTCAAAAGCAGCCTCGAGACTTAGTGAACAGATGCGTGAAAAAAAATTCATTAAATTTTATACTGCGATTGTTCCTGATTCTGGAAATCTGAGTGATGAGTGGATTAAAATAAAGAATTATATCCGACGGGAAAAAAATATTTCCTACTGCAGCAGTGAAAAAAGGAAAGACTCGCAGGATGCGGTACTTTATTTTAAAAAAATCGCCGGTAATGAAGGCAATGCTCTTCTGCTGATATTTCTCGAAACAGGACGTAAGCATCAGATCAGATCGACAATGGCTTCACTGAAAATACCGGTTGCAGGCGACAGCCTTTACGGTTCCGATAAGTTTTTTTCCAAGAATGCTATTGCACTGCATTCCTGTTATATAGAATTTATGCATCCTGCCAGCAAAGAAGTAATGAAGTTTTTCAATATTAATTCTGAATTCAATAAATTTTTTGACATGAATGAAATGAAAGGCATGCTGCGTAAAGAAATAAACAGCTTTATTGAAAATAAAAAGAAGCATAATTGATTACTTTTGCATCAGCGAATGAAATATTATACTTCTCCGAGAATAATGACATCTAATGCGTCGATTTTTATTTCTCTTGTTAAAATCTCACCTGAAAGCATATCGCGGTATTTTCCATAACCCAGGGAAATTTTCTGTGATTTGTTACCGTAATTCAGCAGGAAAAGAAATTCCTTGCCGTTGTTTTTTACACGTTTTAAAGATTTTACATCTTTTGGAACAGTTATTGCAGGTTTTACATCCCTGAGATCGAATTCGAGTTCCATGATTTTTGTAAGAAATTCAGTTGAAGTGACGGTACTGATATATACTGCGCGGCCGTTATTAATTTTATTAATTGTTACAGCCGGCTGTTTTTCATAAATTCCTTCGTTGTATACTGCAAGAACTTTTGCTTCAGCAACAGTAATAAACTCCGCCCATTTTCCGCATTTAAACTGTTTTGATTCCCCTTTGAAAGAAACGGAATAATCAGCGTCATTATCAAGTTTTTCAAATTCTTCTATTTTAATTCCAAGAAGATTTTTAAGCCTGCCTGGATACGATTCCTGATATACTCTGCAGTTTTCATCGGTAAGACCAGTCAGAAAGGTTGTGATAAATGTTCCTCCCTGTTTTACGAAATTCTCCGCTGAGGAAACAAATTTATCTTTTATCATAAACATCATTGGAGCAATGATAATTTTATAATCATTGAAATCCGAATCTGAGCAAATGAAGTCGACGGTCTGGTTAAGACTGAAAATTACTTTATAAAATTCAGATATGCATTTTTCATAACTGATAGTCCTGCCGGTAAGTGAGTCCGATGATAAAGCCCGTATGTTTTCAAAATCAATCACAACTGCAATGTCTGAATTAACTTTGGAATCTGTAACGGCAGAAAGTCTTTTTAATTCAGCTCCCAATTGTTCAGTTTCACTGAAAATCCTTGTATCTGATTTTCCGGAATGATTTATTATTGCAGAGTTGAATTTATCGGGACCGGACAGCGGCTGTCTCCATTCTGAAAATATAACGGCATCAGCACCATGTGCTATCGCCTCGTAACATATCATCCTGAGTTTACCCGGATAACGGGTTCTGCTCATACTGCTGAAATTAATACTGTCAGGTGAAATGCCTGCAGCCGTAAAAGGTTCACCTCCCTGTATTCCCCTGAAGATGTCATGCATCATTGGCCCCGCAATTTCTTTTTCTTCGTAATTTTGCTGAAACGAACGTCCGCTGACAAAATCAATTTCTTTCTTCCATTTAAAATAATCAACTGAGGATAAACTGTTTGCGAAACATGATGTAACCGGAATACCGGAATGCTTTTTAATAATTTCTTTTTCAATATTAAAAAGATTTAGAAAAGAATAATCCATAAACCTGTCATAATCCGCCAGATGTAATGTGTTTTGTGAGTTTTCAGGAAAAGGAATATCATTAAATTCAGTATAGGCCGGTGAGCAGGAATTTGAATTCCATGCCTTGTTAAGATCAATTATTGTATGATATTTTTTCTGAAGCCAGTTTGAAAATGCTTCATTACAGTTTTTACAGTAACATTTTTTTATCACATCATTTCCATGGTTAATGTTCCACATTATTACATTATTCCGGTTGCCGAATTTCACTGCAACAGCCGAAACAAGTTTTTTAATCAGTCTGATGTAATCAGGACTGTTTGGACAGAGAGAAACGCCGGATTTTAAAGAACCGGGACTGAATTTATTTACAGCATGCATGCCTTCATATTTTTTTAAAGCCCATGCCGGTGGAAATGCAGTTGAAGTTGAGAATCCGATATAAAGGTTATTTTCTTCAAGCATGGATACGATTTTATCAAGCTGCCTGAAATTAAATTCTCCTTCTGAGGGTTCAATCAGAGACCAGCCAAAGGTATTAATAATTACTGTATTTATTCCTGATTTTTTCATGAATTCCATATCTTGATACCATGACTCTTCAGGCCAGTTTTCAGGATTGTACGGAACACCGAAAATAATTTTTTTTAATCTGTTTTCCATTTTTTGCTCAGAATTGTCCGGTTGAAAGCAATACGAGAGTACATGCTTTTACAACTGAAATTCCAGCTTCTTCCAGTCTTTCAGCGGCTGACTGACTTTCCGTACCGGGATTCATTATTACTCGCCCGGGTGAAAGTTTTATAATAGCGTCAAGATTTTCATTTAATACTGCTGAGTTTACATACAGAGTAACTGTATTTATTTTTTCAGTAATTTCATATATGTTTTTTGAGCAAACTATGCCTTCAATTTCCTCTTCACGGGGATTTACCGGAAATACCTTATGACCTTTATCCCTGAGAAGTTTTACCGCCTTGTTGGAATATCTATCCGGATTATTACTGGCACCAAGTACAACTACATTTTCAACTTGCATTTAATTCTGTATCCTCTTCTAATTTTTTCTGGAGCCTTTGTGCTTCCCGCTGAAGAATACCGTCAATGAAGTCTATTCTTTTTTCAAATTCTGAAAAATCATTATAGGAAATCCCTTCACGGAATTTTGCGGCAATTTCAAGTTTAGCTTCGGTGTACATCAGCAATGCTTCATTTAGAGTTATTTCTCTGTCTTCAGGCATTGTGTTCTCCCGACCCTGTTGATATTATTACTATAATATGAAAGAACAAAAAAAGCAAGTATTATTGACTGGACGGCTATTTAAAATTTGAAAACATCAAAGGATGGAATACGGCTGCTTTTTAAGATAAATTCTGACGATTCTTAATGAAAATACCGCCCTGCCATTCAGCTTCGCTCGCACTTTCAATGAGGGAAAAACCGTTTTCAGATAATAAATCAAAAAGATGAGAACTCCATTTTCCGGTAATACCGCTGATAATGAGATACCCGGTATCTGACAGCAACGTTAAATACTGATGAATAATCTTTTCATGCAGTTCACAGAGAATGTTTGAAAAAATAATATCAAATTTGAAATCAGGTATAAAATTCTGTATTTCAATATTTAAAAGTCTGATGTTTCTGCAGTTATTAATCTGAAAATTATATTCAGCTTTCCGGCATGCATTTTCATCCGTATCAACAGCATAGATGGAATCTGCTCCGGATTTTTCGGCTATTATTGACAGAATACCGCTGCCGGTTCCGATATCAAGGATTTTGTTTTTTGATTTGGAAAATTCTGAACCGTATTTCTTCAGAATACTGTGAAAAAGCCTTATTGCTAAAATAGTGCTTGGATGTTCACCTGATCCGAATGATTCTCTCGGGTCAAGATAAACAGGAATTCCGTTTTCAGTATCGTCAGGAACCGAATCAGTATTTTTTAAAGTAAAAGGAAGTATATGGAAATTTTCAATTTTTACACCCGAATATTTTTCAAACCATAAATTTTTCCAGTCATCTTCTTCAAGTACTTCCGCAGAAACCGGTGTTTTCCCTGCAGTTTTAATAATTTTATCATGATCAGGATTATCAAAAACGGCGGTAATGGTTTTATTTTCCGTATCTATGGAAATACTTGAAGCACCTAAGCCCCAAAGTATTTCTTCAAACATTTCATCTTCCGGATGAAATTCAAATATGAACCGGTACATTTATACGTTAAAAAGAAAATGCATTACGTCTCCGTCGGAGACTACATATTCCTTACCCTCTGTACGCATTTTACCGGCAGCTTTCGCCCCGGCTTCACCATTAAACTGAACAAAGTCCGCATATGCTATTACTTCAGCCCTGATGAATCCTCTTTCAAAGTCATTATGTATGACACTGGCGGCTTTAGGTGCTTTCCAGCCGTCCTGAATAGTCCATGCTCTGACTTCTTTGACTCCGGCGGTAAAATATGAAATAAGTCCTAGAGCTTTATACCCTTTATGAATTACCTGATTAAGTCCGCTTTCTTCGTGAGATCCAAGTGATTCAAGAAATTCCGTTTTTTCATCTTTTGACATCCCAGCCATTTCCTCTTCAACTTTGGCACAGACTTTTACAACTTCAGATCCGTGAGATTCCGCATAGGCAACAAGCGATTTAACAAAGTCATTGTCTTTCTGAAGCGAATCCTCATCCACATTTGCCGCATATATTACCGGTTTGTTTGTAATGAACCGCGTTTCTCTGGTCAGCTGGATAAAGGCGTCATCTTCTCTTCCTTCAAATGAGAGCACAGGCTTGTTTGAATTGAGATGTTCCATTATTCTGGATGAAATATCAATGAGCGGCTGAAGTTTTTTATCACCTTTAACCATTTTCTCCAAACGTATGACTCTGTTTTCAAGACTCTGTATGTCAGCGAGTATGAGTTCAGTATTGATTACTTCAATATCATTAACAGGGTCTATTTTCCCGTCAACATGAACAATATTCTCATTTTCAAAACATCTTACAACATGAACAATCGCCTGGGTTTCACGGATGTGTGAAAGAAACTGGTTCCCCAGCCCCTCGCCTTTTGATGCCCCTTTTACCAGTCCGGCGATATCTGTAAATTCGACAACTGCGTTCTGAACTTTCTGAGGTTTTACAATTTCAGTAAGTTTATCAATTCTTTCATCCGGTACCGTTACAATAGCCTTGTTCGGGTCGATTGTACAAAAAGGATAATTTGCAGCTTCCGCGTTATGCGCCTCGGTCAATGCATTAAAAAGTGTTGATTTTCCTACGTTCGGTAATCCGACAATTCCTATACTTAATGCCATTATAATCTCCGCTATTTGATTTTCTCGGCATGCCAGCTTTGTCTGGCGCCGCTGTTGGTGAAAAATCCTTTTATTTCACCTGTTTTGGGATACAGTCTTCCCGTAAATGTCTGAGTAAAATAACTTGATATTCCTATGCGCCGGATATCCTTTAATGTTGTAGCCGAGCGTGTAAATGACAGTTCGCCGTTTTTGATTCTGACATCCTTCAGAGGCTCATAAACGCCGTTTGCCCAGTTCGGGAATTTTACTCCGCCGTAAACACGGCCGTTTTTGTATCTAATATAAAGTGTACCTTCATGTCCTGAAAGAAAAATATGATATGTACCGAAAATATTTGTGTCATATTTTTCTTCAGGTTTTTTTGTTACTTCCGGTTCGGGCACTTCATCTTTCTGTTCACGAAGGATGTAATGAATGCTTTCTATCTTGTCAATATTTTCAATTGAAAATGATATATCAAAATCAAGACTTTCGGAATAAGCAATTTCAAAATCATCATAAACATCTTTACCTTTCTGATAATACATTTTATTGTCAGTTATAAGGATTATTTTACCGCGATAGATGTCTCCATTAAGCATTTTAATTACAGCATATCTTTTCGGCTGAAAAAGAATGAACAGCATGAACACTGCCGCGATTAATATTACTGCAGCTCCGGTAATGAAAAATATTTTTTTAATTTTACGGATATCAAGGGAAATTGTCAGTTTTTCAGGATCTTTTTTTTCTATAACGGTTTTCTTATTATCTGTCTTTTCCTCTTTATTTGCGGAAGATATATTTTTAATTTCAGGTATTGTTTCATCAGTTCTATCTGCTTCTATTCCTGTATTTTCAGTTTTATTTTCATCAGAAAAAGATTCAGTTTCATCATTATCAGAGTTTACCCCGTTATCAGGGTTACTTTCGGCATTATTACTGTTTTTGATTTCATTTTCCATAATTTCCTCCTGAAAATACAATGATATAAAGGTATTATTCGGAGTAAACTAAATTTTAGTATATTTCTTAATTTTTATCGGGATAAGTTACACAATATTAAGAGTGAAATTATCTTGCAAAATTTTCAAGGATATATAGTTATTTATATAATATTTCTATTTTTCTGTAAGGACAAGTTATGAATAATTTTCAGCATTTTAAAAATTTCTTTCAGATTATATTATTAATTACATCAATTAGTATTCATTCAAACGATATTGATGATAATGAGAAAGCATTTTCTAATTTAATGTTTGCATTGGAATCTGGAAATAAAAAACAATTTGAAAAATTACTTAAAAATGGTTTAGATATTAATATTACTGGTAAGGGAAATGATCTGAATTTATTATTAGCAAATACCGATCATTGGAGTGTTGAAGATGTGGAATACCTAATTTCAAAAGGAATAAATATAAAACACAGAGCTAAAAATGGTTTACCTTTATTTGCTTGTTTTTTAAGTTCCTTATGTATGTTTCCTGATAGAATTAATGAAATACGAAAGATTACTACATTACTTGAAAAAAACGGATATGATATATATGAGCAGTTTGATGTTTCTTTTGCATTCGGAGACGGTGTTGAAAAAAATTGGAATTCCTTGATCTATATGGTTGACACTAATATTCCTAATGCAGTTGAATTTTTATTAACGTTACACTTTGATATCAATTATGCTGATTATAATAAAATGACAGCATTGCATCATGCAGTATATAATTATGGTGGACAATGCATGGATGATAATTCTGAAATTGTGATGCAATTATTATTAAGCAAAGGAGCTGAAACAAATAGAGTTGATATTAATGGTAATACTCCATTAATACTTGCTGCCCGAAATAATTCATTAACAGGTATAAAAAAGCTTTTAAAGTATAATGCAGATATAAATAAAAAAAATAATGATGGAAATACAGCCTTGATTATAGCAATAAAAAATAAATCATCAGAATGTGCTGAATTTCTTATCAAACAGAAAGCTGATATAAATATTAAGAATAAATTAAATCAAACTGCCCTTGAGGTTGCAACAGAAATGAAAAATACAAAAATAATGATTTTATTGTTAGAAGAATAAAATAATCAAAAAACTTTAAACTTAAACACTTCACTTCCTATTCAAAAAAATATCTATCTGTTCCTCGACAGTTTTCTGAACCCGGGTACTGACCTCTTTCATCATTGCAGGAAAATCATTGTATCCGGAACTGGACATGCTGAATTTTTCAGAAAGTACATTCATTGCAGTCTGGGCCATTCCTGTAAAAAAATTAATTTTGGATATACCGTTATTTATGGCAGTGCGGAAACCTTCTTCTGATATTCCGGAACCTCCATGCAAAACAAGAGGAATGCCTGCAGCTTCTTTTATTTCCGCAAGCCGTTTAAAGTCAAGAACCGGAGCGCCTTTGTACCTGCCATGAGAATTGCCTATTGCTACAGCCAGTGCATCAATTCCGGTTTTTTTTACAAATTCACCGGCCAATGACGCATCAGTGTACAGAGCCGGATCAGCTTCACTTTCAAGACTGCCGTCCTCGGATCCTCCTACTGCCCCAAGTTCGGCTTCAACACTTACTCCTGCCGCATGACACATTTTAACAATCTCACCCGTCACTCTGATGTTTTCATCAAAAGACAGTAATGAACCGTCAATCATTACTGAAGTAAATCCAAGCGGCAAAGTTTTTGCAATTGATTCGAAACTGAGTCCATGGTCAAAATTCAGAACAGCATTTATTCCGGACTTCAGTGCGGCATGTCTTACTGCGGCACAGATAAGTTCTATATCCATGAAAGGAAGATGAACTTCTGCTATATTGATTATTACCGGAGCTTTTTTATTTTCAGCTGCTGCAAAAATAGCATGTAAAAATTCAATATTAATTACATTGAACGCTCCAACCGCATATTTCCCCCTGTACGCTGGTAGAAGAACCGTGTTTAAATCCATTAATGGCATAACTTTCACCTTATTTTAATTTTTAATGTCCCGAGAAAAATCATGTATTTCAGTATTTTTCTAAAATTCTGGAAAACATAATCTGAGTATTCACATGACTAATCATAATATTTTACGTGTATGTTTTAAATTTTAAGTTCTTTAACATGTTCCTTGTAAATTTCAGCAAACTCAGAAATTTTTTTATATTTCTCTCCATGGAACTTTTCAACGAACATGCCGCCGAGATGAAAATTGGCAAATGCTCCTGATGCCATACCCCATACACAGGCTTCAACAAGGTCGGGAGATGAATTATGTTTTCCAATCAGCTGCATTGCCGTTGAGGCTATTACTCCGCCTGCAAAATTATCACCGCAGCCGGTACTGTCTCCTGACGCATCATTCCTGATAATTTTAAGAATTTTATCCGAAAGTGGAATTTGAGTTAATTCTCTTTCCCTGAAAAAATTTCCACCGGAATAAACCATTACCGGATTCGGACCATGTGTGATGATAACTGCTCCTATGCCGAGATTCCTGAAATATTCCATTGCTGATTCAGATGAATCTTTTCCGCTGATTCCCAATGCCTCATCTCTGCTGGTAATCAGCAGATCAATCAACCAGCAGCTGTCTTCGTCTGCAAGCGGCCATGCTTTTCCGGGAAATGCTTTTTCATTTCTGAAATCATATACCGTAGTAACAATATTCAGACATTTATTATCTTTTCCTTTTTTAAGCAGCAGACTCAAACAGTCATGAATATGCGGTACAAGTGCTGTTGCACCGAACACAAGTATGTCGGATTCAAAGAAATTTTCATTTAAATCTGCAGGACCGAAAAGTAAAGCGGAACCCAGATTGTTTACAAAAATACGTTCGCCTGAACCGCCGTCATATTCAGAATCCGAGAAAACACTTGTGTACGGAGAAGGAGCATTGAATGTTTTAATGCCAGTGACATCAACGCCTGTATCATAAAGTGAATTTTTAATGAATTCCGCAGTAACATCATTACCGAGTGAACCGTAAAAACGGACATCACAGTCATAATTCTGAAACATCATCTGTGAAACATTAATAAGTGCAACAATGCATGGACCGCCTATATTGGCGGTTTCACTCTGCCGGTTCCCGGTCAGATCAGAAACTATTTCCTCAAATTTCCTTCCTGCAAACAGCTCAAGATCTTCCGTAAAAACCAGCTTACCCGGATAAAGTCCTCCGTCACCCGGAGATATTGACCGGTATTTCTGAAAAACGGTTCCGTTAAAATCTATATTTGTATAAAAATAATCAGCAAGGATGCATCCGGTTCCTGAAATTCTGATTTTTCCGCTGTTTTTGTATTTCATATTTGATAACTGCACTTTATCTATAATTTATTTTGAAAGTATGCTGCAATTTATAAAGACAGTCAATCTATTTTCGAAAAATCCTGATTTGAATATACGGCAATAATCCTGAAACCCGGATTATCAGAGATATAAATGCAATAATTATATATTGTATATATGAGTCATTTAAACAGTTTACATCTCTCTTTTAACTCGTTGACTCATATATGATAATGCCGGTGACTGATTTTTTACCGGCATTATCTCTTACCCCGAATTATTTTTTCGAATAATGATAAATCACTGTTTCTGAAATACAAATTCCGCTGCATGTACAGCCTTTACACGATGGTTTCAGAACCTCTTTTTTAACAATACCTTTTGACGATAGAAGTTCCAGTACATGCTCGGCTGTGTTTTTATCAGTTTCTGTTACTGTCATGATTTCTGGAAGTTCAGCACTTCCCTTTTCACGGAGATAATCTTTTATTTGCCTTAATATCACTTCTATCACCTCCTCATATAATTATATTTTTACGTGTTCCGAGCCATTTCAGGGTTGCTGCCATCAATAAAAACAGAATGACTGAAAATACAATCCATAGCAAACTGTGCCCTACCGTAATCTGGTAGAATAAAGTTGCCGTGATCCATGCAAGGACAGTCAGATAAACGGCATTAAGAGTACCCATGAATTTACCTGTTTCCTGAACTACCGCACCAAAGGCTGCTACGCATGGGAAATAGATCAGTATGAAAAGGAGATACGCATATGCCTGAAACGGTCCCTTTGAAAAAAATCTGTTCATAAGCCTGAAAACCGCAGTATCTGTACCAATTTCTTCAGAAATTGATTCCTCGTCTGAATCTCCTAGAAAACCTATTCCCAAGGGATCTTTGAAACTGTCAGCAACTCCGGAAAATCCCTCAGGAATGGATGCAAACGCTTCAGCTATCCCGGCAGAAAAATCAAAGTCATTCTCTTCTATTGACTCAGTTTCCATTAGACCTTCTTTTTCGGCAATCTGTGAATAAAGTGAATTTAGTGTACCAACAACAGCCTCTTTGGCAAAAATGCCGGTAAAAAGTCCGACTGATGCAGGCCAGTTTTCTTTCTCTATTCCCATTGGAGAGAAAACCGGTGTTATAAATTTTCCTGTCGCCGATAAAACAGAATCCCCGCTGTCTTCATTGTTGAAGCTTCCGTCAGTACCTAAGGAATTAAGCAGGCTTAGAGCAGACACCACAATTATTATGACCTTACCGGCCCGCCAGATAAATGATTTCAGTCTCTCCCATGTATGAAGAAAAATATGTTTTGGTCTTGGAACATGATAAGGAGGCAGTTCCATGATAAAATAGGAGGCTTCTCCCTTGAACAGCGTATTCTTTAGTAAAAAACCTGTAGCAACTGCCAGAATTATTCCGGTCAGATAAATTGAAAAAACAATGAAACCTCCGCTTTTCGGAAAAAAAGCTGCTGTAAACAATGCATATACCGGAAGCCTCGCACCGCAGGACATGAAAGGTGCCATGAAAATTGTAAGGTATCTATCTTTTTTATTTTCAAGCGTTCGAGTGCCCATGATTGCAGGAACTGTACATCCGAAACCTACAAGCATTGGAATGAATGATTTCCCCGGAAGGCCTATAAATTTCATGAATCTGTCAATTACGAAAGCAGCCCTTGCCATGTAACCGCTGTCTTCAAGCAGCGAAAGCATGAAAAACATAGTAAAAATCACCGGGATAAATGTAGCCACCGTCTGTATACCGCCACCTATACTGCCGGCAATAATCGCAATAAACCAATCAGGCGTATGCATATATGCAAGAAGGTTTCCCAGTCCATCAACAAAAACAGTTCCGGCAAGGATATCAAAGAAATCGATAAAGGCACCGCCTACTGATATTGTCGCCCAGAAAACCAGATACATCACTCCAAGAAAAACCGGTATGCCGATTATCCTGTTCAGGATTATACTGTCAATTTTATCAGTAATTGTTCTGCGTACAGCATGTTTTTTAACTACTGCTGTTGAAACACCATGAATAAAACCATATCTGTAATCGGCACATACTATGTCAGGTGTATCGCCGAGAATGTTTTCAATTTTATGCTGCTCAACGGATATTTCGTTTTTTGTAAGATCACTGCTTTTTAGAACTTTATTTAGTACCCATTCATCATCTTCAAGAAGTTTAATTGCAATCCATCGTTCATCTATAGACAGCTTATTTGCAGTGGTTTTGACTTTATCTGACCATCCGGCTATAACTCTTTCTATTTCATTCGGATATTCAACAAAAACGTCACTGATTAAGGGGTCTTCTATAATAGTGAACAGCTTTTCTTTCAGCATTGTAATATCTTTGAATTTTACGGCACTGAGTCCAATTACCGGAATACCGAGAGTTTTTGAAAGATCATCAATATTTATTTCAATATTCTGGGCTTTGGCAAGATCCATCATGTTCACACACAAAACCATCGGTACTTTCATTTCAATCAGCTGTGTGGTGAGGAACAGATTCCTTTCCAGATTTGTAGCATCTACAATATTTATTATAAGTGACGGTTCACTGCTCAGAATATAATCCCTTGCAGCAATTTCATCTTCAGACTGTGCCGAAAAAGAATATATTCCGGGAAGATCTACAATGACAGCCGACTTATCATTATATTTGGCTGTTCCTTCTCTTTTTTCAACTGTTACTCCGGGCCAGTTTCCTGTTTTAACTCTCCCTCCTGTCAGTCCGTTAAAGAGAGTTGTTTTGCCGCAATTTGGATTTCCTGCGAGTGCTATTGAAATCTTTTCCATTAGTTAACCTCCTTTAATAAAAGTACATCAGCTTCTTCTTTTCTCAGTGACAGTTTGTAGTCTCTGATCTTTATCTCTACCGGATCACCGAAAGGAGCTACTTTTATAAGCTCAATTTCAGTTCCTGTAGTCAGCCCCATTGATAGGAGCTTCTGTCTGTACGCTGTACCGGTTTTCTCATATCCGGTGATGACGGCTTTACTGCCGCATTCCATTTCTCTGATTTTAATGTTCATTTAATTCTCCCTTTTAATGATAATGTTATACGAGACTAACATTTACTTTAAAATTTTTTACTTTTCTTCCAGATATATGCGGTTCATCATTCCTGATGATATCATGATTCTGGTATCCATGACTCTGACTACAGCTGCACCCCTGCTGTGTTTTGAGATAATCAGCAGATCGGTTCTTGGAATTAATCCAAGACCTATACATTTCTCCCTGAATCCGTGACCGCCGGTAATTCTTGAAATCCTATAATCAGTAAATTCAAGGGCTTCCGCCATTGTAATTTCAGTATTTTTCAATTATTTCTCCGTAACATATGTTTGTCTTGTCTAACATTCTAAAAAAATTTTTTTATTTTAGGCTTTTAGATTTACAGAACATTTCTGAAAAATCTCTGCTTTTTACGATACTGTCTGAATTAAAGAATTCCATGAATTCACACATCCTCATAAATGTTGAATTACTGATTACATGTTCTATCAGACAGGCATCTTTTTGGGCATCACCTGACGGAACACCAAGAAATTCGTTTAAAAACTTGAAAATGACATTATGTTTTTTTACAATCTGTTTAGCCAGAATTTCACCTTTTTCAGTAAGTTCAACGTTTTCATATTTCTCATGTATAACAAGTTTAAGGTTTTTCAGTTTTTTAACCGCTGAATTTACTGATGGTTTTTCAACATTAAGCATTAAACTGATGTCTGTAACACGGACAACTTTCTCTTTTATTTTTAATTCATAAATGGCTTCGAGATAATCTTCAAGACTTGAACTGAGATTCATAATTTCCTCTTTTGTTAGACATGACTAACTTATACGCTTATTGTCAATAAAAAAAATATAAAATTAATGAAATTATTAAGGTTCCAAGTTCTGGTTTCATTTGATTTGGAGCAGAAAAAACTATAAATATTAAATGAAAAAAATGAAATTTAAAATTTAATTTT
>JAFGJZ010000139.1 GCA_016928815.1 Spirochaetota bacterium | reverse complement strand
GCAGTAAATTTTTTATTTAATTAGATTTTGTATTAAAAATCATTTCATGAGAATCATTTTACTAAATTCTTCGAATCAAAATATGCATTCGCTGCATAAAAATCCCTGACCGTAAAAACAGACATTCCTGGTATCTTTATTTTCAATAGATAATATATGCTAATTGTTTAGCTTAAATATGTGATGCTCTGTAGAAATACTTATCTTTGTATGTATGGTGTCAGAGACCATTTTTTTACGGTTAGGTGTCAGAGAAGTTTTTAGATTTGTTATAAACGGTGTCAGAGGAGTTTTAGGTTTATTATAAACGGTGTCAGAGGAGTAATGGTCGGCACTAATGTCGTTTTTTACGACGGAATCTTTTTGCGTAGCCGCATCTTCTGCATAAGCTTTCCGCGAGGATTCCGTTTTCAAAATTCAGTTTAATGTATTCGGCTCTACTGCCGTTTATAATGTTTTCAATTTCATCATCGTTTACATTGCCCAGATTTATGATGCCTTCCGCATCAAGACAGCAGGGTATTACAGTTCCGTCGCAAAGTATTCCGAAATGTGATTTCAATCCGTAACATGAACCGGTTGAACTGATTTCTTCAATCCCGATGTCAGGCCATTCAAAGCGTGTATCGAAATGGATGAAAACATTATCCCTTAGATACCTGATCTTGTTTTTTTTCAGACTTTTGATTCCCTCAGGTACTGAGATGCATGAATTGAAATGTGCATTAATTTTATCAATTATGAATTCATTTTCTCCGATAAATATATTCCATAGACGGAGATTAATAACTGTATCAGTAAATTCAAAAGATTCAATGAAATTTAAAACATTTTCCAGATAAGCCTCAGGCTGTTTCATTTCAGATGCGGCATGAAGTGAAATATTAATGCAGCTGATCCTTTTGCCGACAAGCCTCTGTCCGTTTTGAGTGTGCAGAAGTGTTCCGTTTGTGGTAATCATGACATCCATTCCGGAGTCAAGAGTATAGTCAATAAAGTTTTCAAGACGCGGGTGCATCAGCGGTTCTCCTAACACATGGAAAACCGCCGTATCAGCCAGATTTTTCACCTGATCAATTATTGATGTGAATGACTCGTATGTCATGTAATCCTTTTTCCGTCCGGTATGCGAACAGAAGGAACATGACAGATTGCAGCAGTTTGTAATTTCAATATATACTCTTCTGAATTTTTTCAATCCGGACCTCTTTCCTGATGAAATTTATATCTGAATAATTATTATTTGATGTCAAATTATAAAATTAATTATCATAATAATTTATTGATTGCTTGTGATAAATCAATTATAATCGGATTACATAATAAATTACAGGAAATATATCATGATTGATTCACTGACAAAATTACCGATTGACGCTTTTGCAACAATTCTTGTCCGGGTGCTTGCCGCGGTACTGGCCGGTTTTCTCATTGGATTCGAGAGGGCAACCCATTCCCAGCCGGCGGGAATCCGTACACATATGGCGCTTGCGCTCGGTGCATGCGGAATAATGATCATGTCAATCATGCTACCGGTTCAGTTCGCACATGTTACCCCGAACGGAGACCCCGGGAGAATGGCGGCACAGGTTATCAGCGGAATAGGATTTCTCGGAGCGGGTGCAATAATGAGATACGGTTTTACAATTAAAGGACTTACTACTGCTGCATCCATGTGGACAACGTCAGGTATCGGACTGATATTCGGAGCAGGATTATATATTCTCGGATTGATATGCACTTTAATGCTTGTTTTCATTCTTCATTTTGTGGATATAATTGAATCATGGCTGCTGAAGAAAAGAAATGTCAGAGTGATTACTGTATGTTTCAATGAAAAAGACGCTGAAACATCTGATGTAATTCATATTCTGAAAGATAATCTTGATGTCAAAAAATTTTCATTCAATGAAATAATCGAAAGCGGAGATGTCGTCATTGAAGCTAACTGTAAAATGAATACTGACCAGAGTGTAAGGGAAATTTTTAATAAGCTCAAATCTATAGGTGACATGAAATCAATAAAAATTGAATAAACGACCGTGCTCATAATATTGAACTTAAAAGCCTTGAGAAAGCTTCCTTGATGCGGATTATATAGCGTCTTTTATTGTAATGCATTATTGTCATTTCCATGGATTTATTAAGATCATTTTTAAAAATTTCGGCAAGATTCTGCGCTACTTTTTCATCATATATAACAGCATTAACTTCAAAATTCAATTTAAAACTTCTTACATCATAGTTAGCCGTTCCAACAGTGGCTATCATTCCGTCCACTACCATTGTTTTTGCGTGAAGAAATCCGTCTTCGTAAATGTAGCATCTTGCTCCAGCCTTCAGAAGCTCACCTACATATGCGTATGTCGCCCAGTAGACAAAAAGATGATCAGGTTTGTTAGGAATCATGAGTCTAACGTCAATTCCCGAAAGGGAGGCTATTTTCAGTGTTTCAAATAAAGCATCATCCGGAACAAAATACGGAGTCTGGATGTAGATGTATTTTTCAGCCTTCTGAATCATTTTGATATAGAGCCATTTTATCTGCTGATCAATTTCATCAGGACCGCTTGAAACAATCTGAACTGCGGATTTTCCGGGGTTTTCATGTTCAATGAAATACGGGAATCCGGTTAACGCGCTTATCTGTTCTTTGGATGAGTAACGCCAGTCCATAATAAACCGCTCCTGCAGTGCAAGAACGGAAGATCCTGAAATTCGGATATGCGTGTCTCTCCAGTTTCCGAAAAATTTGCTTTTACCAAGGTATTCATTTCCAATATTATATCCTCCGATATAGCCGGTATTACCGTCAATAATTACTATTTTTCTGTGATTCCGGTAATTCATGCGGATGTTGATCAGATGCAGCCTGCTTGGGAAAAAAACAGAAACTTTTCCGCCGTTTTTCCTGAGTCTGTTAAAAGTCCGCTTGAAAAGGGTTCTTCCTCCCATTGCGTCATACAGCAGTCTGACCTCCACTCCTCTGATTGCGGCTTTGGTAAGTTCCAGAATGAGTTTTTTTCCAGTGGAATCATTTCTTAATATATAATACTGAATATGAATGTGGTGCTTGGAATTTTTAATGTCATTTATGAGATCATTGAATTTGTCATTTCCGTCAGTATATATTTTAATTGAATTGTTTTGTGTTAAAATGGAGCGGTTCTGGTTAAGATTCAGTTTTATGATATCGGAATAATTTCTCATTTTTTTATTAGTAATATATTCGCAGTTTTCGGTAAGCTGGCGTTTTTGATTGTTTACTATCCGTTCAAGAAGAGTTTCTTCAAGTACCGTGTGTCGGAAAAGTTTTTCCCGGTGAATGTTCTGGCCGAAGAATATATACAGAATGAAACCGCCGAGAGGGAAAAAAAGCAGAACAGACAGCCAGGCAAGAATTGCAGTAGGGTTTTTCCTCTCGATAAAAATGATAGTAAGAGCGAGAGGAATGTTGATGACAAAAATTATGTTAAAAATTATATTCATGCGACCACCATGATTAATTCTACAATATGGCTGCTGAAAAAATATTCAACACAAATTTTCATTAAATTGATTTTAAATGCGGGAAGCGTAATTCAATTATCTTATTGACATGCTTCATTGAGTATCTTATTGAGTTAAATATACATTAATGGAAAGAAATTTTATGAAAAAAATAATTCTGCTGTTTTCATTTCTCTGTTTTTTTTCTGTTTCGAATGCCCGAAATCAAATCAGAATGTATGTGTGGGCAGATAAAGTCAACGTAAGGGATAAACCTGAAATGTCCGCGAAAGCTGTTTTTCTTTTAAATGAAGGAGATACTGTCATTTTAACGGGGGAAAAAAGCGGAAAGAGGTTTAAAGCATTTCTTCGCGGCAGTGAATATGATGATTTTTTCTATGAAATTACCACATCTGATGGAAGAAAAGGATGGATTTACGGAGCCGCATTAACCGAATATCCGCTTATAGGGACTGGTTTTAAATTTAAATGGAAATATAAAATCGGTTTAACCACATTCCGTTCATCAATTAAATATTTCAAAAAAAATATATATGCGGGTTCAAACGGGAGCAAACGGGACAGTCTGAATGATCCGGCAGACGGTGTTTATATACTTGATTCAGTATCCGGGAAATTAAAAAAACATATTTCAGGAAAATCTCCAGCCGATACAGACGTGAATGGAATTGCTGTTTCCGAATTTGGAATATATTTCGGCAGTGATGATTCCAAAATTTTCTGTTATACAACCGATGGGAACAGAAAAATCTGGGAGTTTAAGGCAGACGGGGATATTGAAGGATGCCCCGTACTGACGGATCTTGATTCCGACGGTGTACGTGATGTAGTTGCGGCAAGTGAAAATAATACCGTATTTGCACTTAACGGTAAGAACGGCCGGATAATCTGGATCTATCATGATAATATCGTTTCTGAATATGAAGCTTTCGGTTTCATTGCTTCTCCTGCCTGTGTAGATTTAAACTTCGATGGAACTGATGACATAATCATTGGATCGAGAAATAATATTTTTTATGCATTAGACGGCGGAACCGGACAGATATTATGGAGTTCCGTTCCGGCCGGTGTTAGTCTAACCTCTGACGAAAGCGAATCTGAAGAAAACGGAAGATTTGCCGGGTTTCCCGTTTACTCTGGAATACATGCATCAGCATTTATTACCGGTAAAAAAATAATTTTTGCAGAATCATATTCAGTGATTCATTTTCTCGCATTTGACGGAACTGAAACAGACTCCATCGAACTTGAAAATCAAACCTTCGGAATCGAGGGGCTTTTTTCTTCACCTGTGATGTACAATGAAAAGGTTTTCATAGGTTCATCATGGTGGGGTGATGATGACAATGTATGGGCTGCAGGGAACGGTATCAGGAATTACATAACAGCCGGAAGGGTAAGTTCAACCTGCGTAATTGCCGATGTGCTGGGCAATGGATCCATGCAGGTTCTTTTTGCCACAGAGCGTGGTGAACTTCTGATTTTAAACAGTGACGGCGTCCTTATCAGCCGGTTTAAACTTCCCGGAGGAGTTGAAGCAACTCCGCTTGTCGAGGACGTTGACGGTGACGGCAGACTTGAAATTCTAATAGCGTGTCTGGACGGCAGTCTTTACTGTTATGAAACTGAATCATCCGGAAAGGTTTATTACGGTCAGTTCAGGGGAAATAATTTCAACACCGGGCGTGTTGACGGTATAAAGAAATAGTTATGGTTTTTTAATCTTTTTTCTGATGAAAAACACTGCAGTTCCGGCAGTCAGAATTACTATTATAATGATTCCGGCAACTGAATTGTAACTGCTCATTATATTTTTAAATGAACTGATGAAATCATTTCCTTTTTTTCCCAGCATGTAACCCGTAAATATCCACAGGAAATTCCATCCTGCAGCACTTACAAGAGATATGAAAAACACAGGTAATGACTTGAGATTAATTATGCCTGAAACTATTGCAATTGCAGAACGAATTCCCGGGAAAAACCTGTTGAAAAGAACTGCTGAATATTTTAATTTAATGAATTTTTTCTCAGCTTTCAGTATTTTTGAAGCCGGGAAGAAACGGAAATTCCGTTTTATAAAAAAGTCCCTTCCGAACTTTTTCCCCGTAAAAAACATTATGAAATATCCGATTCCGCTTCCTAAAGTTGTCGAGATGTAAACCCAGAAAAAACTGAGAATGTTTTTCGAAACAAGGTAAGCTCCGAATGCCGTGACGGTATCTCCCGGAATTGGAGGAAAAATATTTTCCAGAATGGCCGAAAAGAAGAGAATTACATAGAAAACCCAGTCGGGCAGTCCATTCAGACTGTTAAGAAGCTGTAATATTTTATTTTCCATTTTTTTCCAAGAAATTTTCTTGAAACTATGCGGTGTCCGGAATATTATTGCAATAATAATAATTTGACTGGAGAAAAAATGAACAAAAAATTTCTATTCTGTGCATCCCTGCTTTTTATGGCATTAGCTGCCTGTCAGACTGTTGAGAAACCTGAGACTCCGAAAGATCAGTTTGCTGCTGATACAAAAAAATTTTTAAGTGAAACACCGTCAAATAAGTCTGAAATATTCAGAGTATTCATTTCGTCGGACAGTTATGTGATATCCCAGAAACTGTCGACAGAATATATAAAAAGAACGGATGATGAAACCGGTGATAAATATTTTATGGAAGAAATCTCCATGCTTAATAAAATTGATGAAGCCCGTGAAGGTGCTCTTACCGTATGGCTGTATCCCGATTCGGGAAGAATCATGCAGGTAAGATATCTTCAGTCTACCTATCTGCGTGAAGTTGATAAAATTCTTATTGAAGATGTGCAGCGATGGACATTTAAGTTTCCTAAAAAAGTTATCGAGCCTATTAAATTCGACATTAGATACCGTGTTGTTTTAAGGAAAAAAATGACGGACGACCAGATAATGGATGAACTGCGTCAGGCGCAGAAAGATAAAACAGGACAGTAAAATTCAACAAAAAAAGGCAGTCTGAAAAGACTGCCTTTTTTCTATCCCTGTATATACCCCTTACATATCTGCTGTATTAATAATAAGTCTGACTGTGTTTTCCTCAAGAAGAAGTTTCTGGGAAATTTCATCTGGATCCCATCCCCGTGTGGAAAGTTCGCGAATTGTTTTAACCATGCTTTCATTTATGTTTTTGCCGATGTTGACGTTACCTTTGACTTCTTTTGAAATTGAAATGTCGCCGTCAATTGAATGAAGAAATTCCGAGAACTGTTTCATCTTTTTGTCGGTCTGGTTGAACATTGTCTTCAGTTTATTGTCTGTTTTTTCAATGTCTGTTTTCATGTTTTCAATCTTTGAAATCATTGTCTGAATCTGGGAGACTCTCTGGTCAAGATAGACGTGAAGACTGTCGATTTCACTGAACTTGTCCTTTAAGTCATTTATTTCGCTTTCTTTGGTTTTCAGAATAAGAGTAGTTTCTTCAACATTTCCGAGATATTCACGCAGTTTTGTAATCTGTTTTTCCGTTTTGTCTATATTTTTCTGAAAAGAATTAATTCTGCCGTCGAATGAACCGATTACCATTTCAATTTTTTCAATTGAACTCAGATTTCTGCTGATAGTCGTTTCATATTCCTGCAGCTCCCTGATTTTTGAATCGATTGATGAATAACTGTTTTCAAGCGCTTCAATTTTGCGCGTGATCTGGTTTATTTCACTTTCACTGTCCTCAAGGTATGCAGCTTTGGATTTTACATCTTCCGCCATATCCATCAGCGTATGTATTTCAGAACTTATTCCTTCCATACGTTCGCGTTTTGAGGAATAAATTTTCAGTTCCTTGTCAAGTGCGCGTTTTGCATCCTTGAATTCATCCATCTGGTCAATGAATTCAGTTAATATTTTCGCCTCTGATTTTGACTTCTCCATGATTTCGGAAAATGTACTTACTGCATCCTCTACATCTTTCATCATTGAATCAGTACGCGAGAATATTCTGTTTTCTTCTTCATAACTCATCAGTTCCGCTTTGGCTCTGTCAAGTTTTGAATAAAGATCTTCAAATTCATTACGGACGCTGCTCATTTCCAGATTGATGGAATTTTTAATGTTATTTTCAACGCCGCGGACATTTGTTTCCATTTCATGAAATTTATCGACAAATTCATCTATCTTGTACTGGATGTCTTCAGTCTGTTTACGCGCAGCCTGGACAATTTCATCCTTTTTGGCAATTGCATGAATTGAAAGGGAATCCATGGTATTTCTGATTTTTGAAGTTTCAGTCTCAAAGGTGTCAATCAGTTTTGATCTTGAATTGAATATGTCCTCTTCGGTTTCCTTAAGTTTTTTCTGGATAGTATCCATTCTTTCTTCATAATCGTTTAATGACATTTCAAAACTGTCTTTAAGTTTTTCCGTATGTTTTTTCATGTCATTGAATATGTTTGATTCAAGAGTTGTAAAGGTTGATCTCAGATCCTGAACCTTGGAATTGATTATTTCAACTTCATCACGTGTTTCAGCGAGAGCTTCCGTTTTGAGCTCTGTAAGATTCGTTCTGAACGTGTAGATGGAATCCTCAAGTGTCTGTATCTTGTCATTCAGGTCATTATATACTCTTTTTTCGGATGTTTCAATTCTTGCTTCAAGGCTGTCTACGGAATTGGTTATTGAATCAATTTTGATCTTCACGTTTTCAAGCAGCAGATCCCCGGTGTCATTAATGCTCTGCTCCATGTTGGTGAGGGAATCGGCAAATTCTCTTGTAAGGGCATCCATTTTATTTCTGGTCTGATCAAGCAGAATCCCTTCCTTCTGGGAAATGTTTTCCTTCAGTTTGTCGAGCTGGCTTTTCATGGCATTGGTCAGTTCATTTGTCTTATCGCGGACTCTTTCGTTGAATGAGTTTACAATTGAAGAGTTTTCCTTCTCAATTTTATAAACCGATTCGCTCACGGCATTTATTTTTTTTATGAAATCGCTGAAGTTGGATTTTGCGGCATCAATGTATTTGATCTGCTTGTTAACGTCTATCGCGGCATTTGATACGATCTGGAGGTTTTCTTCGACGTTTTTCAATGTTCCTTTTTCAAATTCAAGCCCCTTGAGTTTCTTTTCAAGATCAAGTACTGACTCACGGATTGTGCCTGTAAGAGAGTTGGCTTTTTTAAGCAGAATGTCCATTTCAATTGTGGAATCATTGAACTTACGGTTTTCTTTTTCAGTAAGTTTCTGGAAATCGTGAAGGTTTTTGTCTGTAAACCGTTTCAGTTTCGCAATTCTGATGTTTGCTTTGTCGATTTTCCGGAAAAACAGCAACATGGCAAAGCAGGATGCCATTGTAATTATGTTTAAAATCATTATATGCTCCAGTTTCCTGATTTAAAGAAAAATGATGTTATACCAATTAAATAATATAATGGGACATAATTTTGTCAATATTATTTTATGTCGCATTGGAAAATAATATTAATTTGCACAATTTTGAATACCAGGAAACGGAATTTCCGTTAACAAATGGAAATCCTGTGACGATATTAATCAGCCTGATTGATGGAAATTAATCTTTTTTCAAGGTTTTTAAGTACTGAATCCCGGTGTGTATTGAGACGATCGTATTGTCCCTTTCTGAGAAGAATGAATTCAAGCAGTTTCGAATATTTATACTGAAGTATGATTATGTTTTTATATGGAAAATTCTGAAATCCGAAGTAGACAAGTCCTCTTTGAACGACAAGTTCATGGTAATTGCTGAAAGCGTTATTATATTCTGTGAATTCATTCAGAAGGACATCTGATATTATGCCGTTATTTTTCTTTTCATTCAGATTTTCCAGAATCAGATTATAGCGGAAAGGTTTTCCGCCGGCGGAATCATAATAAGTGAGAAGAAGTTTGAAATGAGATTCCATTTCCGTATAAATGCCGGTCATTTTTTCAATTGTTCTTGAAAGCGTTTCCGGAGAAAAGAAAGCATCCGAATCGCTTTCGAGGTTTCTGTCGTAAAAATCCCTGAAAATAACGTCGTCTATTGTATATCCGGTTTTATCATTTGTTTTTATGAAGAATTTTTCGGTCTGTTCCTGCCGTGAGAAAAATAATTTAAGGAAATTCTGGATAGGTATCTGGTTTTCAATAATTGTTCTGAGTTCATGACATGCGGCTGTAAAATCGTCCCTGAACTGAAACTGCTTTTTATGTTTATGAAACCAGTATGTGTTCAGAAAATAATAAAGATCACTAATCGCATATTTGGCAAGCAGCAGTAAAAAATCCTTAAGAAGATCGGGATTCGCACTGTGAAAATCAAGGATGCTGCGGATTGATTTAATTCCGGCCTTAATGTCAGTTTCAATTATATCCGTCTTTGATACTGCGCTGACAGCGATGAGTTCAAAAGTAAAAATATCACGGATATATTCACTTGATTTCTCATAATTGAAATTCTGTTTGAAGTAATTTTCAAGAATACCTATCCGTTCCTTAAGGATTTTTTCTTCCTTTAAAATACTTTCAAAATAGGAAATTTTTTTCCTGTTATATTGTCTTAACGCATTGTTAATGAATGAGTCACTGATCATATTAGCCCTGCAGCCGTTATTATTGAATTTTTATGATATGAAACAGCAAATAAAAACAGCATACTTGTCAATGTTAAAAAATAAAAATTTCTGATTGAATGATTTGAAGATCAATCTGAATTGAGGATTATTCCGTAAATTGGGAATATATTTTTATTATTTTTTCAAGATCGCCGGTCTGAAGTTTTGCCTTTATTCTTGTCATGAATTTATCGAGAGTACCGGGAAGTACATACATTGTTTTTGCAATCTGCCGTTTTTCAGAAGGCCATTTGCTTCCGTTTTTAATGAACCCCAGAAGTTCGAGTTCCCTGTCTGAGAGGCGGTTGAAGAAAAGTTCAAGCAGCTCGCGCTGAATTGACTCGCTTCTGATCTGAGCTTCCTTTCTGACCGTGATGTCTCTCACCGCAATGATATAGAGGGTAAGATTCAGTACTGAATTTGTCAGAAATGTTGCAGTCAGCTCAGCATGAAACCTGGAACCGTCATTTCTGATAAAAGAAAACTCATAGTCATTAATGGAATCTCCCGGCTTGAGGGAGGCAATTAATTCAATGATTTTAGCTCTCTCCTGGTCTGAAATATATTCGGTAAATTTTGTACCGATCATGTCGGCGCGCACCTGGTCGGCAAATTCAGCCATTTTTTCATTAACTTTAATGATATCTCCGTCGGAATCCACCAGAACAATGGCATCCGGGATTGTTTTCAGCAGTGTTCTGTAGACTGTTTCATTTCTTGCAAGTGTCTGACCGGATACTATTTCCGAAGTAATATTTGCGGTTATTCCGGAAAAAATTCCGTTTTTATCAGGGTGTTTAATTATTGTCCTGTAATGAGAGATTCTGTTTTCAGATGTAATGGATATGCTTATTTTGGATTTTTTTGAATTGGCCGGTATCGACAGGGAACTGAATTTTTCTATGGATTTCCGTACTGCTTCCTCGAAACGGGATTTGAGTTTTCCCGAATCCGCTGCGGTTTTGAAAACAGTATCCTGGTAAAAAATCACCCTGTTATCCTTATCAACAAGCCAGAAAACCTCATTTGTATCTTCAGATAGATACGAAAAAATTTCAAGTATATCGGATTCATTCATAATAAATTACTCTCAACCGCTCTATTGTACAGATTAAACGGAAATTTTTATTTAATAATTTATTATATTAAGAAATGTATTTTGTCTATCTAAATCTTTTTTTATTTTAAAAAAATTTTTCATGCAGTCCGGATCAATTCCGGAATTCCGTCCGCAGTTAATGGTGATTTTATCAGGATGATAGACTGCCTGATTGGAAATAATTTCATACAGAAAATGGAAATTTTCCCTGTAGATTTTCTCTCTGATGTAAATGATTATACTGTTGTTTTCCCTGAAAATATTAATTCCGCCGAACATAATTTCAGCTCCTCTCCAAGATTATGTCATATTAAAATATATTTGATTAAAAAAGTCTATTTTTTTTAATTAAAAACTTGCAGACAGCAGCCGTCTTTTATTACATAATTATACCTGAATTAAAGGAGATAATATGATTTCCACGGCAACAGTACTGATGTTTATACCGGCTTCACTTCTGCTTATAATTGCTCCGGGTCCGGACATTCTGTTTGTAATTACACAGGGAATTTCTTCCGGCAGAAAAGCGGGTTTTACAACAGCTCTCGGCCTTGCAGCCGGAAATTCCGTTCATACTTTACTGGCTGCGTTCGGTATTGCCGTAATTTTTAAGAATTCTGCTGCGGCGTTTACGATCTTCAAGTTTCTCGGAGCAGGGTATCTCATTTTTCTTTCGGTAAAAATATTACTTCATTTTAATGACAGTGTGGTTATTGAATCGGATGTACAAACCCGGAAAAAAAATCTTTTTCTGCGAGGATTCATTATGAATGTGGTGAATCCCAAAGTTGCGCTTTTTTTCATGGCGTTTCTTCCACAGTTTGTTGATTATTCCGCCGGTAGCGCTTCGGTTCAGTTTCTGATTTTCGGAGGAATTTTCATTTCACTTGTTGTGCTTGTATTCGGAACGATCGGTCTGTCAGCAGGATTAATCGGGGATTTTTTCATGAAACGGCCGGGGTTTTCAAAGATAATAAATATTATATCGGTTTCGGTTTTTATTCTGCTTGCACTGAAAATAATTCTCATGAGGCAGTAAAACTGCGCTTCATTTCCGGTCTGTTTTTATGCAGACCGGATGAACCATGTATTTTCTGCCGATGGGATTCTATAT
>JAFGJZ010000138.1 GCA_016928815.1 Spirochaetota bacterium | reverse complement strand
CTCGATTGTTCATACCATTGTATATTTTCGTCATACAATCAGATAACTTAAAGATAATTATAAAAGATATGATTTTATCTTCATTAAAACTCATATTAGACAAATCCTTGTAAATAATATGTGAGAAAATAGCATTTATAAATTTTAGGGTTTATATTAATTGTTATCGTCTGTAAAAAGTAATTTGAAATATGAAGGATTTTCACAATAAAAAAGAATAGACATTAATAATAACCATTATACATTTTTATAAATTGATTTCAGGATCTGTAATATTTAATGGATAAAAAAAATAATATATTCATATTTATCTTTTTGCTTTCTGTTTTTTCCGCAGTACACCTTTATTTTTACATGCCTGCTAAAAACAGTCCTTTCGCAGAAGGATTTTCAGCTGTTAACGGTGCTATAGATCTTCAATTCTGGCATTCTGACGAACATCTTCTCGAACTGGAAGGTGACTGGGAATTTTATTATAATAGACTAATCCAGCCGTATGAATTTTCCAAATGGGATGAGTCCCAAAAAGTGTACAGTTATGTTCCCTGTTCGTGGGAAAGAACTGATAAACTAAAATTAAATCCTGAGGGTTGTGCAACGTATCGTTTAACCATAACTGGATTACGTCCCGGGCAAATTTATGGATTTTATATGTATGAACAGGCTAATGCCTTTAAATTGTGGATTAATAAAAATTTATGCGCTTACAACGGTACTGTTTCCAATGAAAGGGAAGTCTTTTCTGCTGAATGGAAACCGGTAGTAGGCACCTTTACTTCTGACATAAACGGAGCTGCAGAAATTATCGTCCAGGTTGCCAATTTCAATTATAACCGTGGCGGTTTCTGGAATTCCTTAAAGATCGGCAGTGTGGCAAATGTTGTTGTTTTCCGTGAAAAGAAAATATTTACCGCCATTTTTCTTTTTACTGTCATAGCTCTCGCTTCCGTGATGTTTTTTGCATTTTTCATAATAGACCCCAAAAATAAAGCATCGTTGTTTTTTTCATTATTTACTTTTTTTATTTCACTCAGAATAATTCTGATAGAAGAAAGAATAATTAAAAATTTTATAGATCTTCCATGGGGACTGACGACACGCATTGAATACTTGTCAGGATATGTTCTGCTTCCGCTGTTCGGGCTGTTTATTCTTCAGTTTTTTAAGGTTGATTTCAGGAATTATTTTCTTAAAATATTCTCATTTATTATCATTGCCGCCGTCATTCTTACCTTTTTTGCACCTCATTCAGTTTATGCTTTCTTTCTGCCTTATTACAGAATTCTGCTGGTAGTTTCACTTCCTTATTTTTTTTACGTTCTTGTAGTTTCTATAAAAAGAAAAATCCCCGGCAGCATCATAGCATTAATTGGGTCTGTTTTTATCGGAGTTGCCGTGGTAAGAGATATTGTAACAGCAAATCATTATACGATGGTTTCTTTCGGAGTGCTGATATTTTTAGGATGCTATTCATTCCTTTTAATGCAGAAATTCTTTTATCTCGTTAAACAGAAAGGTCATCTGGAGGAAAAAGTAAATATTGACCTGCTTACTGAATTATATAACAGACATTTTTTCATTGAGTATGTTAAAAATAGAATTCAGACACTGAACAATAATGAGACATTCTATGTAATGTTTATCGACCTGGATAAATTTAAAAAAATAAATGATAATTATGGTCATGATGCCGGTGATGAAGTACTAAAATGCATAGGCGGCCGGCTTAAGAGTATTTTCAGGGACGGTGATGTCATCAGCAGATTCGGAGGGGATGAATTTTTAATTTTTATTGAAAATAAAACCGACACGGTAATAACCGAATTATCACAAAGAATTATCCAGACAATATCCAGGCCCATAAAGGTTGGAGAAAATTCATTTGAAGTCGGTATGAGCATTGGAATATCCAAATTTCCTGATGATGGTGATTCCGTTGAGGAACTGATAATTATGAGTGACAATCTGATGTACAAGGCGAAAAAAAGAGGAGGCCGCTGTTCTGAAATGGTAACTACGCAGAATTACGGAGCATAGACTTTTATTGCCCTTTTTTATGTCTCATTAAATTTTTAAATTAATATCTTGACAAAGCAGACGTAAAATTGAGTTTTAATAAAACTACGCCTGAGAGGTACTAAATGCCCCGTCGAAATGATATAAAAAAAATTTTAATTCCAGGATCAGGTCCGATTGTCATCGGTCAGGGTTGTGAGTTTGATTATTCCGGATCACAGGCCTGCAAAGCTTTAAAAGAGGAAGGATATGAAGTAGTACTCATAAATTCGAATCCTGCAACAATAATGACTGACCCTGATCTGGCGGATAGAACATATATTGAGCCTATAACTCCTGAAATAATTGAAAAAATTATAGAAAGGGAACGGCCGGATGCGATTCTGCCGACGGTAGGCGGACAGACTGCTTTAAATGTAACAATTGCCCTTCATGAAAATGGCATACTTGACAAATATAATGTAAAACTGATCGGTGCAAACATAGAGGCTATAAAAAAGGCCGAAGACAGACAGCTTTTTAAACAGGCAATGGAGAAAATAGGTGCTCAGGTTCCGCGATCCGGGTTTGCGCATACAATGGATGAAGCATATCAGGCTCTTGAAGAAATCGGTCTCCCGATGATAATACGTTCAGCTTTTACATTGGGCGGTTCAGGAGGAAATCTGGTTTACAATAAAGAAGATTTTACGGAACTTGTCAGAAAAGGAATGGATTCATCTCCAATAAATCAGGTAATCCTCGAGGAGTCCATAGTCGGCTGGAAAGAATACGAACTTGAAGTAATGCGTGATACTGCAGACAATGTTGTAATCATTTGTTCAATTGAAAATTTGGATGCAATGGGAATTCATACCGGTGACTCAATTACGGTTGCACCTCAGCAGACATTGAGTGACAGGGAGTACCAGAATCTTCGGGATTTATCCATTAAAATAATAAGAGAGATAGGCGTTGATACGGGAGGGTCCAACATTCAGTTTGCAGTAAATCCTGCCGACGGAAGGGTAATAGTAATTGAAATGAATCCCAGAGTGTCAAGAAGTTCCGCACTGGCGAGCAAGGCTACAGGTTTCCCGATAGCAAAAATAGCAGCTAAACTTGCGGTGGGTTTTACTCTTGATGAAATTAAAAATGACATTACCCGTGAAACTCCGGCTTCATTTGAACCTACAATTGATTATGTTGTAGTAAAGACTCCAAGATGGAATTTTGAAAAATTTCAGGGTGCTGATACAAAGCTCGGACCGCAGATGAAATCGGTAGGCGAGGCGATGTCAATAGGAAGAACGTTCAAGGAAGCTCTTCAGAAGGCAATACGTTCTCTTGAAAATGACAGATACGGTCTGGGATCTGACGGTAATCTTAAACTTGAAAAAAATGTACAGGGACTTCCTCTTTTTAACCAGCGTGATTTTATAGAAACAGGGCTTAGAAATCCACGTGAGGATAGAATTTTTTATGTCAAACTTGCGATGAAACTTGGATGGTCTGTCGACAGGGTGCATGCCCTGACACTGATAGATCCGTGGTTTCTCTATCAGATAGAAGAACTTGTAGATGCTGAAGGTGAATTCGTAGAGGATGTGAGACTTAACGGTCTGACCCGTGAAAATGTCTTCGCGATGAAGAAACTCGGATTCTCCGACAAACAGCTTGGCTACCTCATTGATTCTGAACTTTTAACAAGATTATATAATAAAGGTGTTGAGGGTCAGCGGGATTATTACAGAACTCTGAAAAGCCGTGAAACAGCAATAAGAAATTTCAGAAATGTCAATAATATAAAACCAGGTTTCAGGCTGGTTGATACCTGCGCCGGAGAATTTGAAGCATACACTCCCTATTATTATTCCGCATATGATGACGATAATGAAGTAAAAATCAGCGGCAGGCGCAAGGTAATGATTCTCGGAGGAGGTCCTAACCGAATCGGACAGGGAATTGAATTTGATTACTGCTGCTGTCATGCCTCATATGCACTCCGTGAACTTGGAATAGAGTCAATCATGGTAAATTCAAATCCTGAGACAGTTTCAACCGACTATGATACGTCGGATAAATTATATTTTGAACCATTGACTCTTGAAGACATTCTGCATATTTACGAAAACGAAAAACCGGAAGGAATTATCGTGCAGTTCGGGGGACAGACTCCTTTAAGACTTGCCAAACAGCTGGAGGAAAACGGAGTCAGGGTACTAGGTACTTCAACAGAGTCAATCGACAGAGCTGAAGACAGGGAGAAATTTTCAGAAGTAGTCATGAAACTGAATCTGAACCAGCCGCAGAACGGCATGGCTTTCAGCGAATCAGATGCGCTTACCATAGCAAATGAAATCGGATATCCCGTACTTGCACGTCCGAGCTATGTTCTCGGCGGAAGGGCAATGGCCATCATATATGATGAGGAAAGTCTGGTTGACTATATAAAAACGGCAGTTGATATTTCACCGGAACATCCGGTTCTTGTTGATAAATTTCTTGAAGATGCTCTAGAGGTTGACGTCGATGCTTTATGCGACGGTGAACAGGTCTATATCGGGGCAATAATGCGTCATATTGAACAGGCGGGAGTTCATTCCGGTGACTCCTCATGTATTATTCCGCCGATTGGAATAAAAGATGAAGTGATAAGTGAAATAGAAAAACAGACCCGCGCTCTGGCAATGGAGCTCAATGTTCGGGGATTAATCAATATTCAGTTTGCATTGAAAAATGATGTCGTATATGTTCTTGAGGTTAATCCGCGTGCTTCCAGAACCGTTCCGTTCGTTTCAAAGGCAAAAGGATTTCCGCTAGCCAAGATCGCTCTTAAACTGATGCTGGGGCATAAGCTTTCCGAATTCGGACTTGTTGAAAGAAAAGATATTTCATATGTATGCGTAAAAGAAGCTGTTCTTCCGTTCAACAAGTTTCCCGGAGTTGATACTGTTCTTACGCCGGAAATGAAATCAACCGGAGAAGTAATGGGTATTGCCGAGGATTTCGGCGAAGCATTTTATAAAAGTACTCTTGCAGCCGGAGACCGTCTTCCTATGAAAGGGAACATATTTGTCAGTTTTAATGACCGCAGCAAGGATGAATTAAACGAAGAAATGAAAAAACTTCTCGGTCTTGGATTCAAACTTGTGGCGACATCAGGAACCGCAAAATATCTTAAAGACAATGATATAGAATGTATCGAGGTTTTCAAAGTGCATGAAGGCAGGCCTAACATTCTTGATATGGTTAAAAACGGTGAAATCAATCTGATTTTCAATACTCCGCGCGGAAAGATACCTAAAACCGACAGTAATTCCATCCGTCAGGTTGCCGTAAGACACCGCATTCCGATTATCACAACCGGTTCTGCGATCAAAGCTGCTGTACTGGGCATTGAAAGAATGGTGAAAAACAACAATGTTTCGGTCAAGTCAATTCAGGAATATCACGGCGGGGTGAAGTGATGATAGCAGCTGATTCGGCAAAGCTGAATGAGATTATTGAAGTGCTCGCATTGTCAATCGCAGATAGTTTGAATGATGGGGAAAAAACAGTACTGATCGGAATTCAGACCAGGGGTGTTTTTATTGCCGAAAGAATACAGAAAATTCTCAAAAAAGAAAGAGGCTTCAATGTGCCTGTTGGTAAAATCGACGTTACCCTTTTCCGTGACGATATAAATTACCGTTCCACCCTTCCGCGCATACGGGAAACATCAATCGGATTTGATGTGGATGGAAAAGAAATTATTTTAATTGATGATGTTCTTTTTACGGGAAGAACCGTAAAGGCCGCTATTGAAGATATAACGTCTTTTGGAAGACCCGAATGTATCCGTCTTGCTGTAATTGTAGACAGAGGGCATCGTGAAATGCCCTTTCAGGCAGATTATGCCGGTTTGAAAATAGATACTGCCAAGACAGATACCGTTAAAGTCAACATGAATGAAATTGACGGAAATGACTTTATAGAGATAAGTGAATAATTTTTGAAAACGGATATTAAATGCATAGACTGTTTTACTGCTCAGCTCTTGTCTGTAATTGAAAGACTTGAGGTTTCTTCTGATGACAGGGAATTTTATGTTTCTGAGATTTCAGGAATTATTTCACATGTTGATTATTCCGTTCCCGCACCTGTTTCCGCCAAAAAAATGTATTCTGCAATTTCCGAAATGACGGGCAACAATGATCCTTTCCGTGAAATCAAATTAAACAGCAATAATCTCGGAAGAAAAATAGTACAGGATGTAGATGAAATGCTTTCTTCTTCGGGAATGACGCCTGATGAGAAATTTATTTCAACTGTTAAATATCTTATTTCGGCAAATATAATCGACTATGGCGCACACACGGATCTTACTGAAGAAATTATACTGAAAGAATTTAAAAATTTGAATAACATCAGCATTGACATGACTTCCGTCGATAGTTTTAAAAATGACCTGAAAAAAGCAAAGAACGTTCTGTATATCGGTGATAATGCCGGCGAAGTTTTTATGGATGCATATTTTATAAAAAATTATATGTCATCGAAAAATGTTACATTCTGTACCCGTGGGATTCCGGTCATAAATGACATAACGGAAGAAGATGCACTGGCTGCAGGAATTGACGGTTATGCATCTATTATTACTACTGAGGATAATACACCCGGTGTTGATATTTCCTCAATGCCCGAAAAACTTGTAAAAGCGTTTTCAGTAGCGGATCTTGTTATTGCAAAAGGTCAGGGGAATTTTGAAACTTTAGGAGAACAGGGGATACAGCAGAAAATATCCATGATTTATAATGTTGAAATTGATTGTCCGGTTTACTGTCTTTTTAAGGTAAAATGTGATCATGTTTCCAATTATGTTCAGAAATCAAAAGGAACCATGGCGATTTTAAAGTTTTACTAAAGATTTCGGATTGATATGCCGATATTAAAGATAAGAGTAAATTTTATTTAAGGAGGTTACTTATGGACATTCAAAGCATGAATAACCTTTCGAGATCAATCCAGCAGATGGGTGATCTTCTGCAGAATGTGACCGCGCAGAGCATGGGCTTTAATAAAAAGCTTGCTGAAATCAATGTAGCTGAAAAGGTTTCAAATACCGGTCAGAATCTGGATTTTTCTGCGTAATTTGTGATTATTCCTTGAAAATTTTCAGGGCATGTTCAATCGTATTTCAACTTTCAGGGAATAATTATGAAAAGCCATATACTGCTTATACTTCTTATACTGTTTATTTTAACGGCATCTAATTTAAGTGTTCTTGCCTTAACCGGGGAATCTGCAGATAATTCTGTGTCTGAACAGACTTTTAATCCTGAAAGCGCCATTAGATCCGATACTGATCTTGTTATAATATCTGAAAATATCAAAATACTTATGCAGTCTTTCTCTGCAGTAAATGCCGGAATGCTATCATCGGAAACGAGATTGAAGTTTACTGGTAATTTGAAATCTTTTGAAAAATCCACTTCTTACAACCTGTTATCTCTTTCTGATTTGGAAAAAATCGGGCTAGATACTGATAAAAGATTTTTTGCTCAGATAAATTTCAATCAAGGGGCTGATCCGGAAATATCATTTTTTCTTCCTGTATCGTCTGCAAGAAATTATCCGTTAAAATTTGTTAAAATATTGAAGCAGAGCCCTGGTTTTATGTACCGTCATGAAAACCCGGTCGTTTCGTCCTATAAAAATACCACAATTTATCAGATGGGCAGGGATAATTTTTTCTGTATGAAAGGTGATTTTTTATTTCTTACCATGTCATATAATTCCCTGATTTCAATTATCGATACTGCTGAAAATGATAAATCATCTTTAATTAAAGACAGGGATTATCTTAAGATAAAAGGAAAATATCTTCAGTCAAAAGAGAATATTTTTCTATGGTATAACGATAATGCCGTGCATTCCATTTTAAAAAATTCTGTTCCCTCATTATCAAAATACATTCAGACTGATTCATGCAAGGCCGCAGGTTTTAATGTGTCTGATAAACAATTCAGTTTTTCTAATTATTTCTCACCGGGGGCTGAAACTGTTGCCGAACTTAAAAAAGTATTTTTACCGTTATCCGGAAATACTACTTTATTAAATTCTGATATAAGTGCAACAGGTTTTTTGAATGTTGACAGTATCAGACTATTTGATTATTTATCCAGACATCAGGATGATAAAATACCTGCAGCGGTTAAAAAATATTTTCCTGATTACACTGCTGATTCCGCAAAAGATACCGGTAAATTGTCTGATGTCGTTTTCGCATCGATAGTTTCTGAAAACTCAACGGAAAAAATAAGATTCATTAGGTATGATGCAGTAGCTTTAAAAAACGCGGAATCTTTTTATAAAAAAATCAAGAAAAACGAAAAGCCTGAAAGAGATTTTATTTATAAAGATGATGAAACCGGTATTGAATTTATCCGCATCAGTAAACATGCTTCGTCTGCGATATATTTGTTTTTTTATAAAGATTCCGTTTTTTTTTCAGATTCAAAAGAAATTTCTGCTATTATTAATTACAAATTGAATCGTGGAAATTTAAGGGACTTTGAAAATAAAACCGGCTATAAAATTTCCCAAAATGCTTTTTTACTGTATTTTTTTAATGATTCATCTATTGATATTGGTACATTTTTTATGCAGCAAAATTCATTTATTTTCAATGCATTTTCAGGCTGCAGAGAAGGTATTCTTACTGGGGAATTTGATTCGGATTTAATCTGTTTTAAATTCAGAGCTTTGCTGAAATGAGGTTATTGTGACTGGTGAATTTATATTCGGCCCGGTTAATTCAAGGAGACTTGGAATTTCTCTGGGCATTGATCTTCTTCCGTATAAGACATGTTCCTTTGACTGCGTATACTGTGAGTGCGGTCTTACGACCGATTTGACTTTTGAAAGGGCTGAATATGTTAAGACGGACCAGGTGATAAAAGATCTGCGCGCCTATCTTGAGAAAAGGCCGGAACTTGATTACATAACATTTTCAGGATCCGGTGAGCCGACTCTTCACACCGGTATCGGGAGAATTATTTCATTTATAAAAGATGAATTTCCTGAATACAAGGTTGCCGTCCTTACAAATTCATCTCTGCTGTTCCGTGAGGATGTACAGAATGATATTATCCGGGCCGATCTTGTAGTTCCAAGTCTTGATGCTGTTACTGAAGAAGTTTTTAATAAAATTCTTCGTCCTGCAGATGGACTAAATCCTGAATTAATATTAAGCGGCATAAAAAGTTTCAGAGAGAAATTCCGGAACCGTCTGGTCATAGAGATTTTTATAATCCCGGGTTTTAATGATACAATTGAAGAAATATCACTTATAAAGGAATTTCTTATTAATCTGAATGCGGATGGAATTCAGCTTAACAGTCTTGACCGGCCTGCACCGGAAGAATGGGTAAAACCGGTATCCGAAGATAATCTTATCCGTTTAAGAGACATGTTTAAACCTTTAGTGGTGCAGATAATAAGACGTGCACGGCGGTCTTCCGCTCAGAATGTTTTCCACAATGATGCTGAAGATACAATAATTGCCGTCCTGAAAAGACGGCCGTCCACACTGGATGATCTTGTATATGCAGCAGGAATAAATGCTAAGGAAATAACTGTCTATCTTGAAAAGATGCGGGATGAAGGTGTTATCATTGAAAAAAAAGGTATTCGGGGGTTATTCTACAGAATCAGTAACCGGAACTGATATTATAAGGTATTTTCAATACAGCCGTAGTTCTGTTTAGTTTATTTGTATCTATTGTCAGGTTGTCTGGATTAATTCCAAGACCTTTCAGCATGACAATTACCATTGACAGTCCCAGGCCCATACCTTCTGCCAGAGGATCCGGATTTTCCATGTAAAAATGAGCAAGACTTTCATAATCTCTGGCACGGCTGATTTTAAGGTTTATCCGTTCAAGCTGGGAATTTGAAAGTGATACAGGATTCACTATTTTAATCTTTAGGTAATCACTGTTATTGAATGAAAAATGAATTGAGATAAATAAATGGATATCCCGGCTTAATAATGTGTATTTCTGCAGTTCTTTTTCCGTTAATGCTTTTTTTAATTCATTCAGAATATTTACTGAATCATCTTCAGGAGAATAATGGTATTTGTCCATTACCATTTTTCTTAAATTTGCTTTTAATGCATTGGTAATAATTTCTTTTAGACATGAAAACACCGGTGAAATGATATCATTATTTTCAATTTTCAGTGACTTTTTAATAATAAATTGAATTATTTCATCTATATTATCAAGAATTGAGTGAGATGTTATTACAATTTCATTTTTTGAAATAACCGCTTTTTCAATTTCCTGCATCAACTGTTCTTTTTCTGATTTTGTTGTCATTTTTTTTTACTTTTTAGCAAATATAAAAAATCTGTTCGTGTATAACAACCATTATTTTTTAAACAATAAAATAACATTACCGAAGCAAATCCTTTATCATGATGAAACAGGCTTTTTATTGATTTATCTCGCGTTATGAAATTCAAATTTAATTAAAAAAAGGTAATTGCGGATAATAAAATTTGACCTGATTTAAATTAATTACTTGCTAATAAAGAATGTTTTTAAAATATAATAAACAAACAGTATTTAGTTAAAAATTCAGTATTTCATTACTTTTAATGCTCTTGAGGTAAAAATGTCAATAACAATGATTCAATTTTTTGCAGCGGTACTCAGTTTGACGGTAATAGGCGGATTATTCGGTTTCATTCTTTCAGTTGCTCAGAAAAAACTTCATGTCGAGAAAGACCCCCGTGTTGAAGAAATTTTCGAGATTCTTCCAGGCGCGAACTGCGGAGCCTGCGGATGTCCCGGATGTATGGCTTATGCCGAAAAAATTGTTAATAATAATATGGATACCAATCTTTGCCCTGTCGGCGGACCGGAAACTGCAAATAAAGTTGCAGACGCCATGGGGAAAGTTTCAGGAAATGTTGTAAGAAAAATATCCCGTGTACACTGTCAGGGCGGGAAGTTCAATGCCAGAAATAAGTTTAAGTATGAAGGTCCACAGACATGCGCCGGAGCGCAGCTGATTGACGGAGGATACAGGGTATGCTCTTACGGCTGTCTCGGTCTTGGTGACTGTGCTGATATTTGTCCTTTCGGAGCAATTCATATTGATGAAAGAAAACTCCCTGTTGTTGATCTTGATAAATGTACAGGATGCGGGAAATGTGAAGAAGTCTGTCCAAGAAATGTAATTTCACTTGTCCCAAGAGGAAAAGATGTATATGTGATGTGCCGTAACAGGGAAAAAGGCCCGTTAATGAAACAGGGCTGTTCCGCGGGATGTATCGGATGTAAACTTTGTGAAACAAAAGCCTGCAAGATCGTATTTCAGAATAATACAGATGTGGAAAGTGCAATAAAAGTGGATAATTTTATTGCTGAAATTGATTATTCCGTATGTATTGATTGCGGGAAATGCGCATCAGTCTGTCCGCAGAAAGTTATTTTTTACCCGGAAAAAACAGATTCAGGTATATTAGAAAAAGAATAAAATAATGAAATCATTTGATGACATGACATGGACAGAGAAAGCGGCAGCTTTAATGATTGTTGTAGGAAGGGATACTGCCTCTGAAATTATGCAGCATCTTGATGAAGAGACGGTTTTCAGAATTTCGTGTGAAATGTCAAAAATTGACAAACTGACTCCTGAAGACAGGGAGGAACTGCTTGGAGAATTTTTAATTGAAATGAAAAATCAGAAATTCTCCGTTAAAGGCGGCGATGAGGTCGCCAAAAAAATGCTTATAGATTCTTTGGGAATTGATAAAGCAAAAAAAATCTACAGCAGAATAAATCCAGTTAAGGCGGAAAAGCGGTTTGAATTTTTAAATGATCTTGATGAAGATGTTATTTTCAATCTGCTCAAAGATGAACATCCTCAGGCAATTTCTGTTGCCATGGTATACATGAACCGCTTAAAAGCGGCCAAAGTTCTGAAGTTACTCGGACGTGATCTGTCTAAAGATGTGGCTCTTAGAATTGCTAAAATGGATAAACTTTCACCCGAAGCTGTGGATCAGATGGCTGTTAATCTCAAAAAGAAATATGAAAAGTCAATTCAGAGAGGAACTGCATCCAGTCAGTATCAGGGACTTGATAAACTTGCAGAAATAATGAATCATCTTGATGGAAAAACAGAAAAAGATCTGATGAGCTATCTTGATGTAAATTTACCCGGTCATGCCGAAGAAATACGCAATAAAATTTATACATTTGACCATATACTTACGCTTACAAATAAGGAAATAAGAATACTTATTGAAGAACTCAATGATGATTCTCTTCTTTCTCTTGCCTTGAAAGGGGCCGGAGATGAAATCAGGTTTAAATTTCTTAGAAATGTGAGCAATAACCGTGCAACTGACATTTTAGACAGTATGAATCTTCTCGGAGCCGTCAGACTTAATGAAATTCTTGAAGCCCGCCAGGAAATCACTTCTCTTATGCGGGAATTAAACGATAATGGTGTCATTCATATACGTAAAAGTGATGAAAAACTTGTTGAATGAAGAACAGTTAAAAGCAGTTATTCAAGATTAAAATAACTCATCAGTTTTAAATTCTGAAATACAGTTCTCAATTGATCGGATATTCCGATTATTGTGAGTGAAATGTTTTGTTTGGAAAGCTCCTCTTTTTTCCACATTATCAGTCCGAGAAAATCAGATGCCAGATACATCGTTTTTGACAAATCGATCTTAATGTTTTTACAGCCGCTTTTAATCATAGAATCAATTATATCGGCAAATTGATCTTTGTGTTCAAAACTGGTTTTAGGAGTCTGAATAATAATTATATCATTTTCCATTT
>JAFGJZ010000137.1 GCA_016928815.1 Spirochaetota bacterium | reverse complement strand
TTGAAAATGACTGTTTATACATTTCATTCAAATACTGTAATGCAAAGGTCTTAAATTCTTTTACATTAAAATCTTTTAATAATCCACTAAAGACCCAACCTTCATAATTATTCCATTTAACTTTAGACCAATGACCATATTCACCAGCTAAAAACAATTCTTCAGATTTCGTTTCCAGTACAGTAATCTGCTCAGTGAATGGAATAGTAACTATTTTCTTCGATGTTATATCCGGATTCTCTCTCATATTTAAACCGCTTATTGCACCAATCCATTTAGTATCTGCAGCAAAAACTATCGTAAAAGATAAAAAAATAATTAAGAATACTAATTTTTTCATTGAACACAGCTCCTTTATTTTTAGTGTATTAAAAAACATTTATTTTAATAAATTAACGGTTAAAGTAATTAAATCAACATAAAAACTGATAAAAACACCACTTGCTACAAACAAAAGAGTGAATAGGAAATTTAGCGGGTCTGAGAATAATTCCAATTTACCAACTATTTTTGGTTCAATTTTTGTGAAAAATTTAAAAAGATATCTAAAAAACTGATACGACAGCAAAATTATAGGTAAACCGCCTACAAACATGAACTCCATATTATAGTCCTTTAGAACAACATCAACACTTAATAATAAAGCAATGTATGCAGAGCAAAGGTACAGATTAAGAACTGAATTAAAAATAATAAAAACAAACGGGAAAAGTTTGTGAAGATTTTTTTCATTTGAGATACTCAGACCCAACATTATAAAACTATAAATAAATATTGATAATTCAAAAGGATTCATTTTAGGGTTCTTTTTATTTTGCTCAATAAATTTTTCAATATTACCAGGTAAACCAATAAAGTCACTGCTAGTCTCATCAAAGCTGGGATTATATACGATTTCTATTTCATGATTTTGCTGATAATAATGAATAGTAACAGGGAACAATAGTAGCCAGAACAGAATACAAATTACAAACACTGTAACATAATTTTTTATAAATATTTTTTCTAAAAAATTTAATTTCATTATTATTTTCCCTGAAAAACATAACAAGACATTATATAAAAAGTACGGCGAGGGTGCTCGCCATACTTTTTTCAAGTTGGATAATTACAATAATTCTTTTTTACGCTCATTCATTAATTCAATGTATTCAGCACCATCTTCTCTCTTTTTTAATAAATCAATTACAAAATTAAACAAGTCTTCTTCACAAGATAAAACATAGATAAATGATGATTCCGGTTGAGGACTGCTGTGCATTTTTACATCCAGTTTAACATTATTATCAAAAAGCAGTTTTATATATATTTTACTGACACCTTGAAGAGCCAGATTTAATAAAGTTTCATCATCATTTATACAATCTTCAATAATTACATCACTATCCTCAGCAGGAAATTGATATTCTCTGTAACTTGGGTCTCTTTTAAAACGTGCATTAATATCTGCTCCATTATCAACTAAAAATTTTATTACCTCGTAATTTCTTTCATCCCTGGAAAAAAACAAATAAAAAATAGGAGAATTATTTCCTATAAAACCACGATTAACATTCGCTTTATTATCTAACAAATATTTGATAAAATTTATTTTTTTCTCTTTAACCGCATAAAAGAGAGTACTTTTTGCAAAATTATCAAATGCATCAATATTTTTTAATTCAGGTAATTCATTTTTAAAACTATCAAAATCGTTTTTTTCAATATAATAACGTAAAATTGACCGTGCATAAAGCTGTTGAAATTCTTCCGATTCTTTGATTGATACAAGATCTTTATCTTTTTCCGCTTTAGCAACCCATTTAGTGTCTAAATCAAAAGCCCAACTTAGATATTTTATTATTTCGTTCAAGTCTTTATTTTCATTATTTCCATACTGAATTGCACGAACGCATGCATAGTTATAACATGCTGGAGAGAATATCTGATCGAAATATGCATTATCATAGATAGTGGCATTTAAATAATAATCCAGACCAGCAGCTTCTTTAAAATAGCGTTGAGCATTTTCATAATCTTGTATTTTATAAAATTCAAGACCCTTCTTATTTAAATCTTCAGATAATAAGTTTTCTTTATCAATTTGAAATTGTTTATCTGCTTCAGAAATTTCAGTATTTCCAGACTCATCTGAAAAACCGGTATTTTGTTTATATTTGCAGGCTGTTAAGGAGAATAAAACAATAAATAGAAAAATAAATATTTTATTCATAATTTTTCCTTTTTTTAATTATTATATAGGATTCATAGCTTTTATAAAAATAAGATAATATTATTTATATTTGCATAAATTTATCATTATACTCATAAAATTACAATAAAAAAAGACTCCTATTGATTTAAAAGTCTTTTTCATGTATTTATAATTTTAGATAATCTATTCAACGATATCGAATATGTTACACGAAACTCACTCCTCTCTCTCAACTCCTCTGACAATCTATCTATCTCCGAATAATTAAACAGCATGTCAATGCACTTCACTTTTCCATATCATACAATGCAAGTGATTCAGGAATCAACCGTGATATTAAATTACTATTCCATAATATACTAGATTTTCACCATCTCACTTAACCTTCTTCAGATTAAAAATCATTTTCAATATATTTTCATCAAGTTCTTCATGCTGTTTCTGCAGTGATTCTGTTGAATGCATTTTCACATCACGCATTTTGAATGAAAATCCAGTTTCTATTTTAAGATAAGTGCTGTCTTTATCAATACACCTCTCAATTTCAGCAAGAGGACATACTTTGCATTTGTCCTCCTGATATTTAACTTCACCGCGGAGAGCTGCGTATTTCTTTGAAGAAGAAATACATAGAGCACAAGTCTTATAGCCTATAAATTTTATAAAACTTCCATAGTACATATACGGGAAAAGTTCATCAGAAATTATTTTAAATACATGATAAATTTTATCCCATTTCCGAATACTTAATTCAACGGGATCCTCATTATTCATCAGCTGCTTGTCAATAAAATCTTCATTAAGTAATAATGATTTCAATTCGGAAGAAAATTCTTTTTCATAATTCTGTTTAAACTGATCGTTAATTTCAGAAGCAATACTCATATTATAATTCCGTTTATTGATCTATATTATATCAATTGCATTAAATTATCCACAATATTTATCTTCCAAAACCCTTTTACCCGGGAATATACTCCGGTATGCTGAGCAGGAGGCTCAGCATAGTCAAATTATTGGACATGGAGGGACATATAATTTGACAGGCCGTCCGCCGATTGAGGACTAGCACTTTTCTTTGGTGACTTTCTTTTTTGTAATGAAAAAGAAAGTCACAAAGCCCCACGCCAGTGCTGGCGTAAAAATTCCTTCTGCTTAGAAAGCTGAACATAACATCACTCAGCGGATGCTAAACCGCAGGCTTGTCATCTGCCACTCCCATAATTATCTTCTTTATCATCCCCGCCCTATTGAACGGTGTGATAAAATACAATCCATCCGAACAGTTATTCATTGACCGGATGATCTCTATTGAAATGTCAACTCCAGCCTGTTCGGATTCATCTTTAGGCATTTCCGGATGAAATGCATTGCGGATTTTTTCAGGAATATCAATTCCAGGAAATTCATTGTGAATAAACTGTGCATTCCGGTAACTTACAAGCGGCATAATTCCCATGAAGATATATGCACCTGTTGCATTTTTCACCTGTGACAATGCCTCAGCTTCCTTCTCTGTATAGACCGGCTGAGTCAGAAAAAATTCCGCACCGGTCTGCATTTTTCTTTTTACCCGCTCAATCAGTTTCGAAGTATTTGAAGCGCGCGGATTTAATGCTCCGCCGAAGCGGATGATATCATCATTCTGAAAAGATGCATTCATCTTTGAAACAAATTCCATGAGCCTTACCGAATTAAAGTTGAAGACACTTTTTATATCATTACGTTCCTCTTCGGAGACGGGATCACCTGTAACAAGGAGAAAATTCCTTATATTTTCGATATATGCACCGAGAATGGACGCCCGTATTGCAATAAGATTTTTATCCCTGCAGCAGATATGAGGCATTACATCAATTTCAGTTTCACGCTTAATTTTGGCAGCAATCATTATTGAATCAACCCTCGCCTTACCTAATGGACTGTCAGCGATGGTAATTAAATCTGCTCCCGCGTTTTTCAGTATGGTCGAAGCATTCATGATTTTTGCAACATCCGCATCAAAAGGAGGATCCAGTTCAGCTGCAATGAGTCTCTGTTTCGTTTTTATTTTTTCGTAAAACAGGTTTTCAGTTCTTTCATGAATCACCGGTTTTTCCGTAAGAATGTATGCAGCAGGACTTTTCTTTTTAAAATCCTTTATTGCTTCATGAATTTTTTTAATATGCGCCGGTGTTGTTCCGCAGCATCCTCCAATGACGGATACACCAAGGTTTATCATTTCAAGTATGTTGTTTTTAAAATACTCCGAATTATCCTGATAGACCGTTCTGTCCATAATTTTATCAGGATATCCTGAATTAGGGACGGCAGCCATATACGGAAGGATTATTGATTTTTTAAGAAGTGAAAGCAGATGCGCTGATCCTGTACCGCAGTTGAAACCCGCAACTGCAATGTCACTGCATTGTGAAAGTGCCTGGATGACTGCATCCCTGCTGTGCCCGCTTCGTGTGAAGCCGTAACTGTTCAGCGAAAATAATGCCGCCGATACTGCATCGCTATTTTTACTTTTTACATATGAGGCAAGCTGAAGTACAATGTCATAATCTGAAAAGGTTTCAAACCAGAAAATATAAACTTTTTCCTCATGAAAAAAATCTATAATCTGTTTATATTCATTTAAAATATCCGCATCAGTCCGCTCACTGTCCTTAATCGGACCGATTGATGCCGCGATGAAGCAACCGCTGTCACCTGCCGCATCACGTGCACATTTAACGGCGCTCATGATAATATTTTTCACTTCATCAAGTGAACATTTCAGCGATGAAGTATTTGCTGCAAAAGTATTCGTCCGGATGAGTGCGGCACCTGCGGTAAGATATTCCCTGTGAATCTCCGTAATTATCTGCGGATTCTCCATATTCGCTGTTTCACAGAGAGATGATTCGTTTCCGGTTTTCAATGAGTAATATGTCGCCATTGCTCCGTCAATCAGCAGAATATTATTTTCAATGTATTTTTTGAAAGACATTTATTTGGTTTTTCCTCTGAGTATGTTATAAATTCTATCTGCTTCCGCTCTTTCCGGAATTGTTATCATTATTTTACCATCCGGAATTTTTGTCATTATAACAGCAGTTATAAGCATCAGATCATCTGTTCGAATGGACATGTATTTTCCTTCATTATTCGAAGTAACATCTGCAAATGCAGCAGCATCATAATCATTTAAAACTATCTGCAGCCCGCTCTGAAAATTATTTCCATTTATCTTCGCTATTTTATAATCAGTCACCTGCATTACAATCTGCGGATTCTCTCCACTATTATTTTCTGCCAGAGCAAACTCAAGAACAGCTTTTCCGTACTCATACTTTTCTTTATGAAAAGTTGAACAGGATGCAGCAAACAGAATAATTACCGGAAGAATATATTTCAAAAACTTCATATCTTACTCCACTTGAAATTTATTTTAAATGAATACAATTTCAGCAGTAATATGTCAAATAATAAAGAAAGCTCACGCTCGAATAAGTTCATAAAGTTAGTAAAGTTTGTAATGTTGTGAATTCTTAAAAACGAATAATATTTACATACTTTAATTCAATCAATTTTTGCAATTCTACTATTCCTTGTTTTTCATATAACTGTCACACATTAAATAGAAAAAATATAAGAATAAATTTCTTATTTACAAAAATCAGAAACTCATTTTAAATAATACTACTAATCAAACCGGAAGGAGTTTGGCATATGGCTACTGAATTCTCAGGAGAAAAATTTCCCGAATATCTTTCTCCTGAACGTACAGAAAAACAGGACAAACCATCCGGACTTTTATCTATCGGACAGATAGCAAAACTGTGCGGAGTTTCAACAAAAACTCTCCGCCATTATGATAAACTCGGAATTTTCAAACCGGAATATCCTGATCCTGAAACAGGATACCGTTTTTATAAAAAAGAGCAGCTGTTCTGGCTGGTAATGATAAAACGGCTTAAATACAGATTTTTTTCACTTGAAGAAATTGCAGAGTTCATCGGAAACACTGGAATCCGGGACATAGAAAAAATGTTTATGGAAAAGGAAGCTGAAATTGATAAAAAAATAGCAGAATTGAAAACGGCAAAAAAGCTTCTTAACGGCAAACTGGCATACTTTAAACAGATCGGTGAACTTGAAGCCGAAGGTCTCATAAACATGGAAAATTTCATTTTAAAGCAGCTGTCTTCAAGGCAGATAATTTACATCAGGAAAAAGGAATTATTTTCCATTGAAACGATGTCTGAACGGCTCAGCATGATTCAGTCAATCCGCGAAAACAGGAATCTTGACATTAAAGGTCTCGGGATGGCCATCTTTCATGATGATTATGCTGACTGCTGCAATGTTACTGATTTTGAAATCGCGTCCGAACTCGAATCTTCAGCCGCCAATGATGACCGGAACATCCGGACGTTACCTGAAGGAAGTTACGCATGCTTTTATCATCGCGGCAGCAGGGAAAGTTCAATTGAAATGTACAAAAAAATAATGCAGCAGATAGCTGAAAAAGACCTCCAAACTGACGGACCGCTCATAAAGATATATCTTCTGGGTTTTGCGCATACGAAATCCAGAGAAAATATAGTTTCAGAATTTCAGATAAAAGTTAAATAATACCGAATTTAACAATATCGGAACAGATTAAAAATTACTAATAACCTGCTTATAATCATTTCAGAAATTAAAATTTTAAAAAATTTTTTCACGCCGCCTATTGACATTTACCTTAGGTAAAACCGTAAGTTTTATTCATGGAGGTAAATATGAATAACTACTGGGAGGAAAGATATCTCTCCGGCGGTAAAATCTGGGGGGACATCCCGAGTATTTCAGTCCTTGAAGCGGATAAAAATTTTTCCAGATACAGCTTTAGACGTATTCACATTCCGGGATGCGGATATGGCCGAAATGCCGGATTTTTCATCAATAAAGGATATGTAGTTTCCGGCTCGGAAATTTCAGCAACAGCATGCAGGCTTGCCGGAGAGAAATTTCCTTCATTGAAATTAATAAACTGCAGCATGCTCGAGGAAAATTTCATTCCGGGTTCAATTGACGCGGTTTATGCTTTCAATGACCTGCATCTTTTCAAACTGGATGAACGCCTGAAACTGATCAGCATCTGGAGTGACATGATTAAATTTGCCGGTATGATTTTCTGTACTGTATTCTCAGAACTGGAGGATTCATTCGGTAAAGGAGCTGAAACAGAAGATAATACTTTTGAAACAAAACCGGGCAGACCTGTTCATTATTTCACAAAGGATGATCTTGTTTCTCATTTTAAAAATCTTACTCACGTTAAGGACGGAATTTTTGATGAACCCGAAGATCATGACGGAAAACATATTCATAAATTAAGATACATCATATTAAAAAAGGAGAAATGAATGGAAACACATGTAATACATAAACTTGGTAATGATATAGATACCGACCAGATCATTGCATCCCAATATTTAATGCTTCCGGATATTGAAAACATGAAAAAATTTGCATTTGAAACCATTGATCCGGACTTTACGGTTAAATTCAAAACCGGAGACTGCATTGCCGGAGGTAAAAATTTCGGATGCGGATCATCACGGGAACAGGCACCTGCAGTAATAAAAGCAATCGGAGCAACAGCTGTTATAGCTGAATCATTTGCCAGAATTTTTTTCAGAAATGCGATTAATATCGGATTGATGCTGATTCAGTGTCCGCAGATAGGTGATGACCTAAATGACGCTGACAGTCTTTCCATTGACCTGAAAAATTCAATAATTGTTTTTAATGGAAAAACCGTCAGATTTCATCCATTTACCGGCCAGGCGCATGAAATAATTTCTGAGGGTGGATTAATTGAATTTATAAACAAACAGTCAGCGGAGGACAAAAAATGAAAATGACGGTTACTGAAAAAATTCTTGCACATGCCGCAGGGAAAAGTCATGTCAGCCCGGGAGACATAGTCAACGTGTCTCCAGATATAATCATGTGCAATGATGCAACAACGCATATTACAATTGATATTTTTGAAAAAAAACTTAAAAACAGAAAAGTAAAAAATCCATCAAAAAATGTATGGGTTATTGATCATAATTTTCCGGTTAATGATATTAAAACTGCAGAAGCACATAAGAAAATGAAAATATTCGCAGACAGACACGGAATTGCCAATTTTCACAATGGTGATGGAGTATGTCATCAGATTCTTCTTGAGCGTTATGCAAATCCCGGACAGATAATAATCGGAGCGGATTCACATACCTGTACAATCGGAGCAATCGGCGCTTTTGCAACAGGTTTGGGTTCAACCGATATTACAGGAGCCATTGCAACAGGAGAAACCTGGTTCAAAGTACCTGAAACAATCAAAATAAACATGACCGGGAAATTAAACAAAGGCGTTTATCACAGGGATATCATTCTTTATATTATTGGATTAACCGGTGCGGACGGAGCTAATTATAAAGCAATGGAATTCACCGGACAGGCCGTACGGGAAATGACAGTACCTGAACGAGCTGTTTTATGCAATATGGCAGTTGAAGCGGGAGCTAAAAACGGTATTGTTGAAGCGGATGAAATGTGCAGAAGATATCTTTCGGAACAGGGGAGAGATGCTGACCGAAGTTATTTTAAAAGTGATGAAGATGCCTGCTATGAAAAAATCATTAATGTAGATCTGTCACGCATCAAACCGGGATGTGCCATTCCTCATAATGTCGATAACTATGATGAACTGGAAAATATTGAAAAGAACCGTGTAAAAATTCACCAGGGATTTATCGGAGCGTGCAGTAACGGACGCATTGAAAACCTGAGAGAGGCTGCTGAAGTTTTAATGAACCGGAAGGTCAATCAGCAGGTTAAGCTCATGATATCACCCGCATCTCAGAGTGTATACAAACAGGCGTTAAACGAAGGACTTATGGATATTTTTATTTCTGCCGGTGCTGTTGTCCTGAATCCGAGCTGCAGTGCATGCTGGGGAGGATGTCAGGGAATAATGGCTGAAAATCAGGTTTCAATTTCAACAGCAACCAGAAATTTCCGCGGCAGGACAGGTCATCCGGATTCACAGATTTATCTTGCATCAGCTGCAGCTGTTGCAGCCTCATGCATTGAAGGTTTCATTACTGATCCGGTGAAGTATATTAGATAAGTGAAAGATGAAAGTGGAAAGTGGAAAGATTAAGAAGGAAGAATGCCGGCTTGCCAGGAAATATACTCCGATATGCTACTGCACGATGCAGCAGCACGCACAAAACCGGATCAGGATGATCTTCGGTTTGTGCAGGCCGTCCGCCTATTGAGGACTAGCACTTTTCTTTGGTTACTTTCTTTTTTGCAATGAAAAAGAAAGTAACAAAGCCCCACGCCAGTGCTGGCGTAAAAGCCCCCTTTGGGGGTTGGGGGCAGATTATTCAGCCCATAATTTCTCTTTCTGTCTGTAAAAAATCTGAACCCAGACCATTGAAATGAGACTTGTCGACATATTGGATAATATAATTGCCCAGTAAACACCTGTCTGTCCCCATCCGAAAAATATTCCAAAAAGCCAGGCCAGAAATGAAGCAAGCAGAATTGTTCTTATTATCGTCAGAAAAAGGGAAACCATTCCATTTCCGGTTCCCTGAAACATGTGAGAGGATAGAATGCCGTTAACAATTGCCGGATAGGAAAGACTCATAATTCTCAGCATTACCGTAATATCACCGGCAAGCGCATGTGTATCTTCCGACCAGGTAAAAGCTTTTACTATTATCGGTGCGAACACAAATGTAAGAACAGCAATTGCGATCTCTGCAACAAACCCGAGAGATACCGCATAACGATAGGCTGTTTTGATTTTTTCAATACTGCGGGCTCCATATGCAGCACCGCAGACGGCGGTAACAGCAGTGCCCATTCCAAGCATGGGCAGGATGGCGATCATAACAATCCGCCAGCCTGCATTAAATACGGCAACTCCGCTGTCTCCGGAAACAATTGAAATTACTTTAATAATGGAAAACATCATAATTGACATCGAGGCCTGTGCAATTGTTGCCGGTAAACCGACATTTATAATATTACTGATTATTTTCGTATCCCATCTGAATACCTTAAAATGGAAATCAACAAAAGTGTCTTTCTTTATAAACAGCCAGTAGGAACAGAGTATTGTTGAAAACACCATAGACAGAACAGTTGCATATGCAGCCCCGGCAATACCAAGATTAAGACCGAAATTTAAATTTAAAAAAGGAATTTTAAATGAGAAAATAAACAATGGGTCAAGTATGATATTCGAAACGGCTCCGAAAAGCATTGCATACATGGCTCTGTTTGCATCACCCTCGGATCTGAGAATCGAATTTGCAATTTGCGGAAAGAATGCCGCAAAAGTACCGGCAAACATTATTGTCGAGTATGCCAGTGTTTCTTCAATTGAGGAGCCGACACCCATCAGCGTAAAAAAATATTTCTGAAAGATGAGCATAAATAAGGTAAAAAGAACTGATACGGCCGCCATTATCACAAGCATATGTTCCGCAGTTTTTTCAGCAGTAATTTTATCTCTGGCTCCGATGCTCCTGCTGATCGCGGATCCGCCGCCTACTCCCAGTCCAACGGAAATTGCAATTGTAAGCATCATAAACGGGAAAAAATATCCTACAGCGGCAAGAGCCTCCCTGTTTATTCCCGAAACCCAGATGGCGTCCGCCAGATTATATATCGTCTGAATGGACATTGCGATAACCATCGGTACGGCAAGACGCCATATCGCTTTCCTGGGATCTCCCAGAAGTGTTAATACTCCGCTTGTCTGTTTATTAAATGCCGGTTTTTCTTTCATTACAACTCCTGTTTCATATCACTGCAGCCATTATTATAAGCGTACTTTCCGTTACAAGTAAATATTACCTTTTTCCCGGAAATAAAATAGTGATTTACAATAATTAAGTATATCGGTAAAATTATTAAACGGAGCTAAAATTGAATAAACCGGCAGATAAAAATCTTGTCTTAAAAAAAAGAAGCAGAATGCTTAAGCTTGCCGCCCTTGGAGGCGGCATCTTCGGTGCATTAGCCGGCAGATATGCCGGCATGGCAATAGCATATCCGGGATTCCTGTTTCTTTTAAGTTTTTTCATAATGAAAAAATTCCTGATAAAAAATAGAAAAGTATTTTTTACTGAAGTGTCATCTCTTTTGTTTGCTCATGCAGGATGGCTGGCTTCCGGATTAATTTTGACCTGTATTCAGAACCGCATGAATTTAACGCAATTCACAGCAATGAATATATCTGAAATTTCAGTTTACCTGCTTCTTGGAGTGATAATTTCAGCCGGTCAGCAGAAACATGCTGTTATTATAACAATCATCATCGAAACAATTCTTTCAGGTTTCAACATATTTCAGATAATCTCCCTGCAAACCGGAACCGGTGAGCATAAAACTCTGACCGTACATTTAATTATACGGACCTGCATTATTTTATATGCTGTCCTTGGACTGAGAAAACAGAAAAAACATTTACTTGAAATGAGACAGCATATTTTATGAACCAGTTTTATTGAACGTAAAACGTTTCTGCAAAAAACATATATCCGGCCAGACCTGCCAGAGTTATAATTATAAAAACAGCCCATACAATCAGCTTTCTGTATCTTATAGAAAATTTAATCTGTGAAGGTCCTTTAGTAATTACATCACCGCATCTGCTGCAGTACACCTTACCTTCCTCATTATCAAAAAAACACTTCTGGCATCTCATAAATATCTCCTTAATTTATCCATAACAGAAATTTCATCTTATATGCATATGTATCCATTCCGGATTCAACATCTTTTTTCATTTCCATAAGTTTTTTCAAAAGCGGGCTTTCAGGTTTATCATAAATATAAAATTTACCGAATAGTTCTTCCATTAACGGATCAAAATTACCGCTTCTTCCGCTTAATAAATATTTCTGTTCAAGACTTTTTAAATTAAAATGAATATCATTTGAATTTAAAAACATGTTTTTAATATCAAGGCCTCCGGTCATTTTTACCGGATGCCATGAATTATCAAAAAATGACTGAAAACTCAGCATTGTCTTTCCGCTGGCTAACTCTTTTAAATAGAACAGAAACATTTTCCATTTATCAAACAGTTCCTTATTCATTTTTAAAGGAAGAGGGCAGCTTTTCTGCTTAGGATTCGGCAGCCATTCTCTGTCATCATCAGACTCTGAAAGAACAGAAAGACGGGTTTTTTCGGAAAGGTCAAATCCTTTCATAAAATATCCATGTGCATTTACCAGATCTTTTTTATTCCTTATTTTGACGGTAACTGTCCCCATATCATCCAGACTGCTGCTATTTTTAAAAAGATAAATGACATCATCATAATCAAAGCAGGATATTACATTTAAAAACGCAAGATGAAAGTTCATATAAGACTGCGCCCAGAGAACATCACTATGATCGAAAGTGAATTCCGGATTATGAGGAGAAACTGCATTTCCTTCATCGTCAGTTTCCACGGAAAACATATTTTCTTCACTCTCACTGATAAAGCCGTCGCCGTCCCAGTCAATTTTAAGTTCCCCCGGTACAAAAGAAAATTTAAAATTTTTATCTTTAGATAAAATTTTCAGATGATTTTCAATTTCCCTGAAATTTTTATCAGCATTTGAAAATGTTGCATACAGATCGGAAGTAATATCATTCCATTTCAAAGAATTATAATAACGCATTTCAGTATTTATATTTCTGACTGTAACAATATATTGTGAAATGATATTTATCATTAGAGCATTAGAATCATTTTTTACAGCATCCAGTCTTCTGCCGGAAACTTCAAATGCCTCATCAAATTTACTTTCTTTAAGCAATTGAAGAGCATTGACATTGACAGCTTCATTTTTATAATCTTTCACCCCTGTTGTCCGGCATGACTGAAACAATAAAACCATGATAAATACAAAAATTACACCTGCTGAAATTCCTGTCTTCATAAAAAATCCTATCCGTTAAATTATTAGAACTGCATTGCTGAATGGGTTTTAAATAAAAATCCATAACCCGGATTTAAATTTAAATGATCCATAAAAAATATTTAATCCTGTTTGCCGAAGCAGCTCCGTTTTTGTCAGTTTCCCTGTTCATTTCAACTAACTTTCTGACTATTGGACTCGGTATTTTGTTATATTCGTAGCAGGTTCCGAATACTTCCTCCAGAAACGGATCAAGATTTTTATCCGAATCTACGGCTGCAGCTTTAAGTTTTATCTGTTCAATATTTAAAACAGCATCTTTAGGTTCAGTAAATAGACGCTTAATATTAATTCCACCTTCAGCTTTTAAATCTTCCGCATTCCCTTTTCCTGAAGACAGCCCGTTGAAATTAAGAACCGTTTTACCTTCAAGAAGATCTCTTATTAATCCGGTATAAACTTCCCAGTTATTAAAAATTTTCTGTGACATCTGCATGGGAAGGGGACAGCTTTTCTGAGAAAGATTAGGAAGCCATTCGAACTCATCATCGGTTTCAGCCAGAACGGATATTCTGGTCTGATCGGAATAATCCAGCATCTGATTCAGATAATTATATCCATCAATCAGGGATTCCCTGCTTTTTATTTTTAAAGTTATTTCATTTTTTCTTTCACCTGAATTGAAACCGGTTACAAAAAACATAAAATTTGCATAATCAACCGAAGACAATATACTGATATATGCCAGATGCAGGCTGATATAAGACTGCGCCCAAAGAACATCACTATGATCAAACGCAAATTCAGGTCTGCGCGGGTCAATGTCATTTCCATCCCGGTCTTTAACAATAGCCGTCAGTACTTCTTCCTTCGGATCAATCATTCCGTTTCCATTCAGGTCAATCTTCAGATTTCCCGGTGTAAACCTGAATTTGAAATTTTTATCAAGTTCTAAAATATTCAGATTATTTTTGATTTGTTTTAAATTCTTATCCGCATTTTCAAATATTCTGTTAATTTCCGAAATCATGGAAATCGGATTACTCTGCTTCAGACTGTCAACATCCTTACGGAACTGCAATAGTGCCAAAACATACGCTGAAATGACATTTACCGCCAGCGCCTGGGAGTTATTGTTATTCCGGAGAAGACTGCGCGATGACAGATCATATGCTTCTTCAAAACGGCTTTCGTTCAGCATTTGCAGAGCATCCCTGTCAAGATCATTATTGATTGCTTTCTTCTCAGGTGTCTGACAGGACTGCAAAAAAACTGCAGTTAAAAATATTATTGTAATTGTCAGTTTTGATATTTTCAAAATAAAATTCTCCTCTAAATTATATTTCATTATTCTATTTTATTTCTTAACTTTTGAAAGGAAAACTTTTTTAAACCACTGCTTTTTTATAAGTATGACTATAATGATAAGCCACAACGGAATAAGTATAATTGACGCATAAACCAGATTCAGCATGAAATCAGCAAGAATTATAAATGCTTTTTTAAAATCCGGTATAGTTATACCGCTATCAGGCAGAGGGCCTGTTATTGAAATGCTGACTGTCGCCCATGTAATTTTATCTTCAATCAGCCAGCTGGTAAATTTGGCTTCATCAAGAGTATCTTCAGAAGAAGCAAGTGACTGTTCAATATCAGAAAAATTTCTGTTTGCTGTTGATGCACGGTCAGTATATGCCGCACGTCTTTTAATACGCTGAAATCCTCTCTGCTGCTGTATTTCGTTTCTGATTTTATCAGGAGTATGATCAATAACTTCGATAACTTCATTTTTAAGAACACCAAGAGCATTAAATTCCTTCATTGCTTCTATCAGATTTTCAGTTTTGATCATAATTACGGAATTAAAATACGGATAATCAGAATCCGCAGAAGTAGTTCCGCTTTTAATGTACCCGTATTTCCCGGTAAGATAAAGAAGAATCTGCCGCGATTTAAGAATATCGGAAGAATCATATTGTAAATTCAGTTTATATTCGAGCATGCGTGATGATGCTGCCGGGAAATCCGAGTAATAGGGTGTTTTAATTCCTTCAGAAATTTTTATGTTTTCTTCGCTGCTTTTGTTAACGTCTTTTTTTAGGAGGTCTTCCTGTTTTTCAAATGCTTCAAGTACCGGGGAATCTGCATTTTTTGAAATTTCCATTTCCGGTTTCTGTTCCGGTGCACCTGATCTGTCTGCTTTACCGCAGAACAGAAATACAGCCGGAATCACTGCTAAAATTATTAACTTTTTCAAAATTTACCTCCGAAAACCTGTAATTATAAATGTTTAATACGCCTTGTCAAGGCATATACTTTCTTTGACCTTAAATTACAGTTATGGTTCTTAAAAATTCAAATATGACAGAAAAATTAGCAGAATATTACCTTGTGGTCACTTTCAAACACGGGTAATTTATAATATTTTAAATATAGTAAAACCAGATTTTATCAATACTTGCCGACAAGGCAAGATAAAAACCCTGGTTTCCGGAAGTTCTCTTGTTTTAAATGTAAAATTTCAGGATGAATCGAGTAGGAGACTGACAGTTAGTTTGTCAGTCGACCTCTCACACCACCGTGCATACCGTCCGGTACACGGCGGTTTATCAACA
>JAFGJZ010000136.1 GCA_016928815.1 Spirochaetota bacterium | reverse complement strand
TGTTGATAAACCGCCGTGTACCGGACGGTATGCACGGTGGTGTGAGAGGTCGACTGACAAACTAACTGTCAGTCTCCTACTCGATTAGTTACTTGGCTGTCTATCGTCAGGCATTGATGCAGGCGTTGGTCAGGCACCATGACAGGTATTGATACAGGTGATGTTGCAGGCGATAAACAGGCGATATTACAGATAGATTCCCACATTTGTAGTGTCTGGTTAAGTCTGCTATATTCTGGAAGTATTAACCCCCTTATTAAGGGGGTCAGTTCAGCATTTATGCCGGGGGGATTTAGAGGCAATTAATAATGAATAATTAATAATGAACAATGAACAATTAATAATTGTTGTAAATATCTGCTCCTAATGGGCAGATATTTTTTGGTTCGACTTCGTGATCACTGAGTTCTGCCGAAGTGCTCACAAGTAATCAGTTGTCAGACTTAAACCGTATCTTTGGCGGACTTTGCGACTTTTGCTTCTTTGCGTGAAACAAATCTAACCATTGCCGATTTTCTTCTTTCAGCTTTATGGACTTTACAAACTTAAATGACATCCATTTTCTAATTTCTCTAGAAAAATCGCAGAAAATTAAAAATTTTTTCACATTTTTCATTTTTAAATCGTTATATAAGAAAGGCAATTAATAATGAATAATGAATAATGAACAAAAAAGGCAATGGAAAAAACAATGGAAAAGGCAATTAATAATTAATAATGTACGATAAAGGCAATGAATAATTAACAATGACGGGAATAATAATATGAAAGAAAATGTTTTGAAAGATAAAAGCTATGTTTTGGCGATTGAAATTGTGATGTTATGCAAAAAGCTTGCAATGGAAAATAAAGAGTATGCTTTATTTAATCAATTATTGAAATCGGGTACTTCAATCGGTGCAAATATCCGTGAAGCGGAATTTGCTCAATCAAAAGCAGATTTCATTAATAAAATGAGCATCTCTCTGAAAGAAGCTGCTGAGACCGAATACTGGATCATGCTTCTCCGGGATACCCTCTATATTTCCGCTGATACTAGCCGGAAAATGTTAGAGCTTGTTATAGAGATAATAAAAATTCTTATTTCAACAGTCAAAAATTCCAAGAATCCAAGTATTTGAAAATTATTCATTTTTCATTGTTCATTATTAGTTGCTTTTCTTCGCCGGGCAAAAAAATATGTGGTGTGGTCATATCCTTGAAAAGTGGATTCCCGCACTTGTAGTGAGCGAAGCCGAACTTTTGCGGGAATGACATTTTAAATTGAAAATTATCAATTGCTTCGAAATAACATAAAAACCTACAACACTATTAATTGTTCATTATTCATTATTAATTGCTTCTAACTCCTAAACTGCTCTCAAAGTTCGAAACAATCGTGTCCTCTGTGCCCTTCTGGAAAGTAATCCTGTTGCCCGGGATCTGCTTCGACCATTTTGCAATTGAATCGAGAATCACCGTTGAAAAAGGCTTTTCCGGAACAAACGGAATGAACGGCTTCGGATAAAGCGTCTTTCCATTTACCTTCATCGGATAATTGTTATCCAGATACAATGGAATAACCTCAAGGCTTATGTTAAACTTTGCTTCAGCCGTCCGTGTAATGTCAAAATCGGCGATCATTCCGTAAAGTTTTGCGTTTTTTTCAAGATGCCGCGATGTCTTGCTGCCGAAAGCGAAATTTCCCAGAGAGTAACATATTACTCCGCTGCTATAATTCTCAATGCCCTGCAGGACGTGCGGATGATGTCCCAGTATGATTGATGCTCCCGCGTCGATGATGCTTCTGTATGAGTTTACAATGTATTTTTCCGGAACATGGCTGTATTCGGTACCGCTGTGAATTGACACGATGATAATGTGAGCGGGATATTTTTTGCGGAGATTTGCGACATCGCGTCTGCATTTGTCCGTACTGAATGTATTCACATATGCGCTGGAATTGTTGCCGTAGCTTAGAAATATAAATTCAAAATTTTTTCCCGGAATTGAAAAGAATGCAGGTTTCCCTACTGAATTTTTATCTGACGATGCTCCAGCCCAAGCATAAGTTTTGGATGTCTTTGCCGCGAATTCATCCGCATTCTGCCGCATATACTTTTCCGTATCGATTATACCCGGCAGACCTGCATCATAAGTATGGTTATTCGCAAGACTGAAAAGATTGAATCCTGCCTCGAAAACATACTTCAGCTCCTCGGGTTTTGTAGAAAACGGGTAGGTTTTCTTCAGTATTGCCTTGTTATAGGTGTATGGTGTTTCCAGGTTTGCAAATGCAATGTCGGAATTTATGAAATACTGGCGTGTTAAAGAGTATTTTTCGCCTGCCAGTTTATAATACTGAGCAGCAAAACTTAAGTATGAAGGGTGTGATATGTCTCCGACTGCGGTCAAAGTAAATTTGTCTTTATTTTTTACAGTAGTAGTCTGAGAAAATGCGCTTGCAACCGGTAACAGAATTAAGATAAATAATATAATTTTTTTCATTATTTCAGCCTTTTTTGTGATAATATGAGATATTATTTTTTCATTGCAGCTGGATGTAAATTCTTTTTTGTTATATGATTTGTTAAAAGTCAACCCTTCGGCAGGCTCAGGGTGACAGGCTGGTAGTAAAAAGTTAATTATTCATTATTAATTGCTTTTTATAATGGAGCATTGAATGAAAAAAATAGTTATCATAATACTGCTGCTTGCAGGTACTGCAGTTTCTGCAAATGACGGGGCATTTTTCGCTTCCGGAAATCAATTAATACCTGTGGCAGAGACAAATATCTCAATTAAAAGTGAAATACTGACCATTTCATGGATGGATGACGGGTTTTTAAAAGTATATGTTGATTATGTGTTCTTTAATCCCGGTAAAAGCACCATTCTGCTTACAGGTTTTGAGGCGCCCTCGCCAAATGGCGATGTTGACGGCACTCCTGTAAACGGAAAGCATCCGTATATTATGGATTTCAGTGTTAATGTAAACGGAAGCAGTGTTAAGTATGATACGGCAATTGTTACTGAAAAGAACTATTATTCAGGAAACAGAATTTCATCAAAAACCGTAAAGGATGTTGTAAATGATGATTTTAATGAAAATTATCCTGAATTTTATTATGTTTATTATTTCAATGCCGATTTCAAAAAGGGTTTTAACAGAATAAGGCATGAGTATAAATTCCGAATTTCAGGATCCGTATATGAAAGAGCTCAATTCGACTATATTTTAACGGCGGCAAACAGGTGGGCGGGTGAAGGTATTGAAGATTTCACTCTCATTCTGAATATGCCTGCTTTTGAAACAGTCAGTATCAGAAAAACATTTTTTAAGGATGCTTCTAAATGGGAAACAAATGGCAGGTTTCAGGACGGCGGTGCGCCTGAAGGAATATATGCTGACGGAAAATTCATGCGGATTTACTCAAGAGACGGATATGCTGTTTTCAGAGAAAAGAACTTCAATCCTGATGGAGAGCTTAATCTTCATATTTTCAGAAATTTTAATTCCCCTGCTGATAAAAAATTTAATTATTTAAAGGATGTTTTACCTTTTTCCATTACAGAAGCTGTGGAAATTACCGGTTTTTCCGATGAAATTTCCCGTAAAATTCTGCGGAATCTTCCGTTTGCAATGAGGGGCTATGTTTTTAATACTGAATATATCCAGAAATATTATAACTCCATACCCTGGTATCTTCCTGACGACAAATATTCTGCGGATATGAATGGGCTGACTTTGCAGGAAAAGAGATGGATAACTTTAATTGATGAAAAAAAATAACGGCTTGTAATAGCCTTTTGAATCTTTTTTTCGACGGCTGTAACTAAAATTAAAAAATAATTCCAAATTTGATTTTTTTTAATAATGTTTGTTTGACAGAAATTCACTGTTATTATTTATTGCTATTACTTCAGTAAAAACTTCTAATGCCGAACGTGATTGCTGAGAAAAATTTTTTTGATTTTTTCAAAAAAAATCAGCAAAAAGATTGACATTGGGAAGGCTCTGAATCATAAGTGTTCCACTGCCAAAAAAGCGGTAACGATAAAAATTTGTAAAAAGCAGAAAAAAAGTTTTGACAAAAGCGGCGGTATTTAACATAACGGTTAACGCTTCTTTTGCGGAGCGGATCT